>JAZNDR010000030.1:0-16409 GCA_045588185.1 Candidatus Scatosoma sp.
CCAGTGTCCCTTGGGCGTTTCGTACAGCTTACAATTTTCTTCCGCATTCTCTTGACGGAAGATATTTTTTGCCGTTTCAAAGCCCGCTCTTACGCCGTGAATAGGGAATATTTGATCCTCTTTCCCCGTAATGGGAATAAACTTCCTCGGCGCAATCAGGCAGGCGAGGTCTTGCATTTCAAACCATTCGTATGCGTGGGGAATATAATTACACGCACAGTGGAAAATATCCATAATCGAAGTTTGATAACTGCAAAATGCGCAACTCGGCGCGACCACTGTAATGCGTTCGTCGTAGCAACCTGCGTAAAAGGTTGCCGTGCCGCCGCCCGAATTGCCCGTTACGGCAATTTTCGTCAGATCACACTTATCAAAGCTCGTCAAGCAATCTATTGCACGGGAGATATCCCAAACCCGTTCGCCGACCAGCGTCCTGCCGAGGTTGAACGCACGGAGTGCGGAAAACGAACACATTTCGCCTTGGCGGTTTCCTGCCGACGAGCGTCTTTCTCCCATCGCGCGCTGTTCGATTGCAAGCGCAACATAGCCGTTTTTGACCGCTTGCACGGCAAACGCGCCACGGGGCTGATAATTTTTATCGCTCTCTACACGGATTTCGCCGATAGATCCGTACATACCCCCTTGATAATGCCCTTGCAGGGTAATCGCCACAGGGTATTTATCCTTGCCCGTATCGGGAATAAGCAGATAGCAGGGTACGACTGCGCCGGGCTCACTTTCGAAAGTAAAACGGATTTGCGTATACCCGTCTTTCTTTTCTTCCTTTTCAATATCAATATTCAAAGGACAGCCTTCGGCGTTCGCTTGTATCGTGTCCAAGCCCGTCAACTCAATGAATTTCGCGCGGACGGCTTTTTTCCATTCCGCATAGTTTGTTCCTGCCTTATAACCAAGCTTTTGATTTATCTTTGCCACTAATAAATCGTGACAGTAACCACCTTTTACCTGCATAGATAATTCTCCTTTATTTTGCTTTTATTTCCGTTTTGCCTCTTTGCAAACAAAGCTCGAAGCATTCGCCCTGTTTTACCTCTGCGATGCGTTCCTTTCCGTTTTCCTTTACGCAAAGCATATCCGCACCGAAGTTATTAAGCACCTTTATTTTTACCGCTTTCTTGCTTTCAAGCAGTGCCTTTTGCGGTACGCCGTCTTTCAGCGTTGCGCTGACCAACACGCCCTGATAGCTGCGAAGCTTTTTAAAGGACGCCTTTTTCGACCATTCTTCGGGCGTTGCGGGGAATAATTCGATATACCCGTTATGTTCCTGCAACAGCATTTCTTGCAACGCGTCGCAAAAACCGAACGAGCTTTCGAGTGTAAACGGACGGTAGTGCCATTGCGAGAACCCGTAATGTTTGAAATCGCCGTTCAAATGGAAGCCGTTGTCCGCAACGTAGCCCTTTGCAAACATTCTGAGTTTCTCATACGCCGCCCCGCCGTTCCGCATCATCGCGCAAATTTGCGCGTACATCGGGAAAGAGAAGCCGACCCACCAGCCCGTGCCAAGCTGTTCTAAATGCAACATCGTGTTTTCGTAAATCCGCTTGTTTTCCTCGCTGTCGTAATTGATTAAATGCAAGGGATACAAGCACATCACGTGCGAAAAATGGCGGTGCGACTCGGGCAATCTTTGCGTTTTATCAAGCATAATAACGCCCTCTTCGTCGATAGCGATACCGTCTAATTTCGATAAAATCTTTTCGTATTTCTCCGCGTTCTTGCCCAAGATTTCCGCGTAATTTTTCAATGTCTTGAAAAGGTAAATGAGCAAGGCGAGGTCAAAATTAGAGTTCGGCTGTAAATACGCCTTTCTCGTCGCGTCGTAAATTTCAGGCGACGAGGACAGGGGCAGATACAGCTTGCCGTCCTTTTCCTCTAACAGTGCGTAAATCGCTTCGCCGACCGCCTTAAAGAACGGATACGCGCGGGTGCGCAGGAACTTTTTATCGCCCGTATACAGCCAGTATTCGTCGAAGCTTTGTGCCGTCCAAATGGTCATCGTGGGCGAAAGGGTATAGTGCGCCCAACCGCCAAGCGGTTTACCGTTTAAGGTAGAGGTCGCAGGAATAATCAGCCCTTTCACACCGTAAAACGACTTTGCAAAGTCTTGGAATACCTCGCGTAAATTCCAAAGATAATCAATGAAACAGCTCCCCTCTTCCATTCGGTTGCCTTTTAAGAAAGACTGATAGGAAAGCTGGGTGTTCGTATCGTGGTGATAATCCCCTTTCCACGGCGGTATCGAATCGTTATCCGCCGTCCAAACGCCCTGCAAGGGCATCGGGTAATACCCCTTTCTCGAACAGGAAGCAAACAAATAATAGCTCCGATAATAAGTCTTTTCAAGGAGCGGCTCGCCGATAGAAATTTCCGATTTTTTCCAATAATTTTTCCACCAAGCGATATGCTCGGCTTTCAGCGTTTCATAGCCTATTTCCGCCACGCTCGCAAGCTCCGCTTTCGCGGTTGCGATAAAGTCCTCGCTGTCCTTGCTCGTACCGATCGTATAATAAATTTCACTGTACTCGCCGAAATCCTTTTTCAACGCTACGATACCGAACGAGAAATCTTCCAAGGTGGGCTGTTTATAATAGTAGTAACCGTTTTCGGCAACCGTTTCCGCGCGAGGATAGCGCAAGCAACCGTCGCGCTTGGTATCTCCGATACCCGAATAGTTCCCCCACTTGCCGTTCTCGTCGCCCGATAAATACATCGGAATATGGAGTTTTAATTGATAATTCCCCCAAACTCTCGCCACACCGACGAATTTCGTCGCGCTTAAAAAGAGTTCGGCTTTACCCGTTTTTCCGTCGTTCACGAGCACGCTCGCAACCGCTTCTTGAATGGATAAATGCGTTTGAATATCGTCCGTTTTCACGCCGAAATCGAGTTCTAATCTCCCCGCCGTGAGCTTGGTGGGATACGCCTTATCCGCGGCAATAATCTCAAACAGCCGTTTCCGTTCTTCCCAGTCCTCTTGCTTTCCGCTTCTCGAAAGCTTGACGAGGTTTTTAAAGGTAAAGCCTTTATCCAGCGTGTTCGGATGGGGGCGTTCGTCCCATAAATCCACGCGGTCTACCGACAGCTTTAAAGGCGAGCCGTCGCCGTAAACGAGCGTACCGAGTTTACCGTTGCCAAGGGGCACGGCTTCGTCCCAGTTTTCCACGCTGTGCTTATAAGAAATATCGTATTTTTTCAAATTCAGCATTTGTATTACTCCGCGCAAACGGTCTTTTCGCCGTTGACCTTTTCCGTTTTTTCCGTTCTCTTGCCGCCAACGAACAGCGTATAGCTTACCTCGCCGTTGCCAAGCAGGCGGAAGCTGTTATTCCCCAGCCATTCCAAATCAACGACGCCGCTTTCCATAAGCACCGCGTTTTCGCCGTTCGGGGAAACATATACGGTGCGCATACGGTTACCGTTCAACAGTATCTTATGTACCGATTTACCGAGCTTCAAATCGCACGAAGCGGGCTCGTCGTTCCACCAGTTGATATCCACCAAGTACAAGGTCGCCGCGCCGTTGTCCTCGGCGTATTCGGTAAAGCTTACAAAGTGCGTATTTGCGATATATTGACTTGCGAATTCCTCGCCGAGCGCGCGCAGGCTTGCGCAATATTCCTCGGCGTATTGTGCGGGATAGCCGTCGCGGTCGAAGTATTGCAGATTTTTATGCGAAAGCAGTTTTTCCGTCCAAGGACTTTCCACGATTTTGCCCTTACCTGCAAATACTTCCTCGCGGGAAAGATTTTCGTACAAATGCGCTTTTCCGAGCAATACCTTACCGCCGTTATCCATAAACGCGCAAAGGCGTTTGAGCTGTTCTTCCGAACAGGTATTCCAACCCGTTAAGAAAATCGCTTTATAATCGTTTAAGTTGGTTGCGCCGCCCGCGATAAGGTCGATAACGCCGTACGGCGTTTCCGTATAATAACCGAGGCTTTCGTAATCCTTTGCGTCCGTTTTTATCTCGATACGCTCGTCGATATACGCTTGCTCGTTATATTTAATATCCGTCGCCCCGCCTTTTTTGACGAAGTAGTACAATGCGCCCAGCTTCGACTGCGGATAAAATACGTTCAACAAATCCCAGCTATCCTCGGGCGCGGCGTATTTCCAGCTTTCGCCTGCTTGACCGTAAACCTTACCCGTTGAGAAACAGTCCATACCGTCGTACTGCCCTACCATCATGGCGATATTGCGTACCTGTTTCCCTCTTCTCGTATGCGTTTTGATAAAGGCGTTCAGCTTTTGCTGTTCCTCTCTATGCTTGGTGCAAGCGTACGAATAACGGTCGTAATCGGCGAACGGCGTTTCTATCGTCCAAAGTCCCTCTTCGGTATTGATATGCGACACGCCGTGCATATAGCTGAGCCACAGCGACAGGCGGTATCTGACGAAATGCGCGGGATCGTCCGAGGGCATCGTAGACCACTGCAACGCCGCGTGCGTGCCGAACAGCTTTTGCCCGACCGACTGTGACATACCTCTCAACGCACCCAAAATGACTTCGTGTGCGCCGTACATAGATTCGTAGCCTACCCATTTATAGCCCGCGTCCAAAAACGCGTGGAAGAGCGGGGTAACGCCCGTATGACGGGTTGCGCCCTCCGCCGCCGTACGGCGCAGATTTTTCACGAGCTCTTCATACGCTTCCTTTACGTTGGAAACGTTATCGCCCGCATAGTAAATTCTGCCCTCGCCCTTTTTGTTATACACGGGGCTGTATCTGCCGTAAATGCCGTTACGCTTTAATTTACGGGATAATAAATGATAGAAAAATTCCTCGTATTCGTCCGTTTCCTGCGTCCAGTAAGTAAATGCGCCGTCGCGTTCGTGCGTTTGCTCACCGAGGAAATACTCGCTGTCTAAAAGTTCCACAGGCGGGTTGGCATTGACGCCGTTAAGCTCGCGCCCGTCTATCATCAACACGTAATACACGCCCAGTTTTTTCAAAACGGCAATCGCCTTTTCCCAGAAGACGGGGTCGGCTTCCGCCGTCGCACCCCAACGGTAACAGCTGCGAAGCGTGAACATATCGCCGATATTTTTGTTCAAATACCATGCAAGATATTCGTAGAAATCGTCGGTGTTTTGGTTGATATAAATGAAGTCGCCCGAGCCCGTTTTGACCTCGTCCGCTTTCTTTTCGGAAATATTTTTTACCGTAATTTTACGGGTAACGGTACCGTCGGAAACTTCCACCCAAGCGTTCGCGCCGTTATCTATCGGCATAAAACGCAACGCCTGTATACCTGCTTCCGCCGTTTCTCCGCCGAGGTATTTAAGATTTTCGCTCGTCTTGACCGTGATTTTCCCCGTCTTTTCAAAATGGCAAAGCACGCCGAATTCCTGCCCCTTTACCTGATAGGGCGCAACGGCAAGCAGCTCCGTTTGTTTGGGGAGCGTAATGAGTTGAAAATTTTTAATCAGGTACGAATAATAATTATCCTTACCGTAGGTAAGCGTAAATTCGTTATCCTTTTCCTTTAACACCCCGTCGGGCAGGACAAATTCCACGCCCGCAAAATGGTGCAATCTGTCCGATTTTCTGCCGTCGAATACTTGAACGCCGTTGACGGAAAGGGTAAAGGTCGGGTGGTTGCTCTTGGAAAAGCCCTCGCCTATCCAAGCCTGTTCGCCCAGCTTTTCGGGTGCGTACTCGTAAGGCGCAACGAGGTTTGTTTCTCCGCAAGAAAGCACGGGCGCTTTTACCTGCGCTTCGCCCGTAAAGCCGATTGCGGAAAGCTTTATCATTACGAAATCGACCTTATCACGAAAAACGATTTGCTTTTCAAACGCCGTGAACTGCGCCGTATCGTTCAAAGCAACGGTATGTACTTCGTCGGGTTTTTCGTAATAATAACGGGTTTTACTTGCTCCGTAATACACTTCCGCCGTCAAAGCAAAATTCTCTTTAATCCCCGTCGCTTTCGCCGTTACGCCAAGCGTGTACGCTTCGCCGACCTTAAAATCTCCGCGGACCATTTGGTAACAGCTTCTTTCGTGTTCGAGGTTGCTCTTGTTAAAACACAAAGCGTATTCCCCGTCCGTTTGCAAAAGGGAATCGTCTATTTTTCTGAAATATACAGGAAAAGTCGCTTCCGTTCTGTGATTAAAGGGAATCCCTACTTCACCGCGCAAGCGTACTTTATAGCGATAACGCGTATCGAGCGGTTGCGCCACCGTTTCTTTTAATACCCCGCCCGCAGGCAAAGTCTGTGTTTGTGCGTATGCTTTATCGTAAATCAATTCGTAACTCATTTCTTATCCTCTATCCTCTTAATTAAATATCTGCCCGTGCGTTCCAAAAGTTTCAAGCAATAGGGCAACAGCTCGTCGGGGTATCTCACCATAAGCTGATCCGCCTCAAAAGTGAAATGTCCGCTATACCCCACTTCCGCAAGTGCGGAAGTGATTTCTTCCCAATCGGAAAAACCTGCAAACGGAAAAATATGATCGTCGTAAATCAAATCGTTATCGTGCACGTGCAATGCGCCGATACGCTTACCCAAAGCGCGGATCATCTTGGGCGCGCCCTGACAGTTGACCATTTGTGCATGTCCAAGGTCCAAACACGCCGTAAAATTAGGATGCGGCAACGCGTCAATGTGTGCCACGAAATCTTCCGCCGTACCGCACGCCGAGGGCACAGTCATAAGCTGACGCGAATCCTGCCAGCTGAACATATTTTCCGTCGCGACCTTTACGCCCAGCTTTTCCGCCACGGGCATAAGCTTTGCGTACAACGCGTCGCGGTTTTGTTCCGCCGTATACGGTTCGGACGGGTGCACCACGACGATGGGACAGCCCAAAACCGCGGCGACTTCCAACGCGCGGATACTATCCGCAAGATAATCCGCTTCGGAAATTTGCATAGGCATTTTATAATCGCAATTTGCGTGCGCCTGCAAGCAGGGCAAACCAAGCTCGTCCGACTTCTTTCTTACCGCCAAAGCGTGCTCTTTCCAGTTTTCCTCTTTACAAGCCTGCCATTCTTTCCCGAAGAAAGAATAATCGTAGCCGTCGAAGCCCGCCTCTTTGAGCATTTCCAACGCTCTAAATATACCAAAGCGTTTTGCGAGCATATTCGTCATCGTTACCAGTTTCATAGTTATTTCTCCTTATTTCTTATCGTTTATACATTTGCAGGAAAGCTTGTTTTCATTTCCGCAAGATGCCCGTCCAAGCTTTCCGCTTCTATACTCCATTCGCCGTCCTTGCACTTGATAACCGTTACCGAAGCGTTGGACACCCAAGGCACGTTCTTCATTTCCGATAACGGCAATCCTTTCAACCGACAAAGCAAAGTCCGAATAGGCGTTGCGTGCGTGGCGATTGCAACCGTCTTTCCTGCGTTTTCTTTGACGATATTTTCTATCGCTTCCCAAATACGAACGGCGAGTTCTTCTACCGATTCGCCTAAGCTACACCGCGCCTTGCCGATATCTTGCAACCATACCGTATAATCGGCTTTGTATTGCGTTTGCAATTCGGAAAAAGGCATACCCTCCCAGTCACCCGCGTAAATTTCGCGAAGCGATTTCGTCGCCACAATTTCTTTGGAGAGCTTGTCCGCAAGCGGTTTTGCGGTATTGTACGCACGGCTTAAATCGCTTGCGTATATTCTATCCACCTGATAATGTTCCGCCACGTAGTTTGCCGTTAAAACCGCCTGTTCTTTACCTTTTTCAGAAAGTTCGACGTTCAAATTCCCCGCAAAAAATTTCTTTTCGTTTGCCTTGCTTTCGCCGTGGCGTATCAATAGCAGTACCGTTTCCATCGTAATTTTCTTTCCTCTTCTATACAATTATATTCCTAATCGCCTATCAATTACTTGTTTAAAAAGACGAAAAAGTATAACTATATTTAGTATAACATATTTCGCCTTGTTTGTAAACGGATTGGGCATTAAAAAAATACTCATTTTTTGCTGATTTTTACTATTATTTTGTTTAAAACGGCGCGCCTTTTAAGGCGCACCGTCGCTGTTTTCTACTAAATTATAAAAGATAATACGGCATATCGTCCCCTACGCTCGTACGGATAAAACCGTCCTTTTGCGCAAATCTCTTGCAAGCGGGCTTTTTCGCTGCCGTTTTTTTAGCGGGAGCTTTTTTTGCCGTCGCCTGTTCTACGGGCGCGACCATCTTCTCCACGACCTGTTCGTCAGGTTTTGCGATCACGTTGCTGTTCTCCATATCGGGTGCTTCCGTTTTCACTTTCGAATACCCGTTGTTCTCCACCCTTTTGATTGCGTTTTTACCGATTGGCATATTCCATTATCTCCTTCGTTAAATTGATATATTCCACCGCACTGCGGCTGGTTTTCTTATACGCCACGACGGGCCTCGAATTATCCTGCGCCCATTCCACCGCGCTGTCCACGCGGATATAGTTCTCAAATAAACGCGCCCCGTCCGTGTCTTTCAGCGTTTCCATCGTCTGCTTGAAGTATTTTTTCCGCTCGTCCGCTTTCGTAATCGCAATCCCGAGCACCTCCAAATTCGGTGCAATCGTCTTTGCCTGATTGCAAAACTCAAACATATTCGCAAGCCCGAACAATCCCCAAGGGCTCGCCTCTACGGGGATTACGAGATAATCGGACGCGCACATAATATTCATTACCCAACCGCCAAGCGTGGGAGGTGCGTCAATCAAAATATAATCGTAATAACCTTTCGCTTTTACCCGTTCCAAACATTTTTTCAACACAAATTCTCTTTGCCATTTCGAAAACAAATCGAACTCAATCGAACTCATCAAGGACGACGAAGCGATAATATCCAAGCCCTCGATACCCGTTTCTACGATATAGTCGGAAAGGTCTTTTTCGTTCTTAATCGCCGAATGGATATTTTTACCGCTCTTGGCGTATTCGAGTGCCTGTTCCTCGTCGAAGTAGGAAATGGTAAGATTGAGCTGCATATCGCCGTCAATCATCAACACCTTTTTCCCCAAGGTTGCCATCGCGCAACCGACGTTGGAACAGGTAGTCGTTTTACCGCTGCCGCCCTTGTTATTCGCAAACGCAATTACTTTCGTTTTACTCATATTTTCTCCTTACGCTATAACAGCCAAGTATCCAACTTCCCGTCCGTTTCTTTTCTTTGCACAGTCGGTTTTTCTATCTTTTTTAACGCAGGCTTCTTTCTCCCGCCGTCCTCGTTTAAAAACGCCGCCAGCTCCTGAATTCCCTCGCCCGTAATCGAACTGACGGGGAATACTCTTTTACAGCCCGCAAGCTTTAACCAACGCGTTACCCGTTCCACGTTTGCGTCGGGCTTGTCTATTCCCGTAACGATACCGATTGTTTCACGGTTTACCATACTCGTAAGACAGGGCGAGAAAATGGAATACGGCTCGTTCGCCGAAAGTACCAACCCAACCACGTCCGCCTCGTAGGCGTATAAAGCGAGCGCACCGCTCGTTTCCCGCCGTTCGGTGTATTCTCCGGGCGTGTCGATTACCGTATCGAGGTAATTGACGTACTGCGTTTTAAAATATTTAATTTCTTCGCCGCGCAGAGCTTGCGTTAAGGTAGTTTTTCCAGCCGCCACTCTGCCGAACAACATAATTTTTTTCATTTTTTTATTAGGTCTTCGTCAGTTCACAACAGGTATAGTCAAGCTTATTTATGAAATATTCTCTGATTGCGGTAAACGCCGATTCCACGGACGAAACACTGCCCGTGATAATGAGCGTACCCGTGAATCTATCTACGAATCCGATTTCCGCCCCCGACGATTTCATCGCGATATCCGCAGCGATTACCGCGCTTTCGTAAGGAATAACCGTCAATACCCCGATTGCACTTTTGGTGTAATCGGTTTGGGGATCCAAGCCGAGCTTGGTATACAGCGTTTCCCCGGGATTTGCGATAATATGGCAAAGGGTAATTTGTTTACCGGGGACGAATTCCTGTATAATTGTCATTTTATCTTTCAGTTCCATAATACTACTCCTGTAAGAGTTTGTTTTTTTGGTTTGTTCGCAAGCAGGGCTTGCGTTGACCGCTTGCGCGGTATTTGGCGCAACCTACGGTTGCTTATTTGGGGCTTCCTTTCGTGGGCTCTGCCCACACCCGCAAGAAACTAAGTTTCTTGACTTCTAATCGGGAACGATATCGTTTATCCTAAGCCTCGCGGAAAGATAGAAAGGCTCCGCCGCGGGTCGCACCCATGTGAAACAAAGTAGACGCAAGCAAGACAAGGCGCACGAGGCTTTCCGAAGGGAGATGTACAACCGTACACGAGCGAGGAAAACGCAAGTGCAACGCCGTATTGCGTAGCGGACTCTTTGTTTTAACCGCCGATTTGGCACTTTAAACCACTCTCTTCCGCTACCGAAAGTAAATACTCCATTCTTTCCTGCGTGGGCGGTTCGATATTTTTCAAGGAATAATTCCTGTTCAATCCTGCGTATTTGTCCTGACCTAATCTATGATAGGGCAATAAATGATGTTCTTTCACCCCTTCGAGCGTCGCCGCAAACCGCGATATTGCACGAATCTCCTCTGCCGTATCGTTAAAGGTCGGTACAACGGGTGTGCGAATAATAAGCTCCACTTCGCTCTGGGCTATTTTTTTCGCGTTCTCTAAAATCAGTTCGTTGCCCGCGCGGGTGTATTCCTTGTGCTTGGCGGAATCCATATGCTTGATATCCATTAAATACAAATCAAGATAGGGTAAAATTTGCCGTATGTTTTCAAAATCAGCGTTCCCCGTCGATTCCACTGCCGTGTGTAAGCCTGCGTCCTTACAGGCATGCAATAAATCCCGTGCGAACTCGGGCTGTGCTAAAATCTCCCCGCCTGACAAGGTAACGCCTCCGCCGCTACGGCGGTAGTAATTTATATCCGATAAAATTTCGGGTAAAATTTCCGCGACCGTTACGTCTTTGCCGACAATTTTTTCTTTGCCGTTTTCCACGAGCGTCTGCACCGCGTATTCCTGCGATTCGGGATTACAGCACCAAGCGCAACGCATATAACAGCCCTTGAAGAATACAATCGTACGGATCCCCGGTCCGTCGTGGATCGAGAACCTTTGAATATTAAATATTCTTCCTTTGGTTTCGTATATGCTCATGGATATATTTTCCTTTAATAATTGCGCAGTATATTCTTCGTTTTATTAAAAGCCTTGCTCTGTACGATTTATAATATCGTCTTGGAGCGAACGTGAAAGCGTGGTAAACAACGCGCTGTAACCTGCTACGCGTACAACGAGCGTCTTGTATTTTTCGGGATTCTTCTGTGCGTCAAGCAGCGTTTCGCGTGTAACGACGTTGAACTGCATATGCATACCCTTTTGGTCGAAATACGAACGGATAAGCGCGACAAACTTGCTCAATCCAGCCATGCCCGCAAGTGCGGAAGGGTGGAATTTTTGATTAAGCAGCGTACCGTTCGAAGCGATACCCTGTTCGAGCTTCGCCACCGAATTCGCCGTTGCCGTCGGGCCTTTTATATCCCTGCCCGAAGCGGGACCGATACCGTCTGCAATCGGGGTAAAGGCAAGTCTGCCGTCGGGCGTTGCGCCCGTTTGTGCGCCGAGCGGCACGTTTGCGGATACGGGGTACAAGCCCGCCTGGAAAATGCCCCCGCGAGGATTTCTATACTGCGGTAATTCTTTGGTATAGCTGTTCGCCACGTCGCGAGCGAACATATCCGCCTCGTAAATGTCGTTGCCGTATTTAGGACAAGTTTCGTCAATGAGTTTCTTGATTTCGCGGTATCTCTTTTTGAGTTCGGGGTCAATCGAGCCCGCCGTCGTTACTTCCTCGTAAATGGTACGCACCACGTCCGCCGTGATTTCAATACCCTGTTTTGCGAGCTGACAAGCGATATCGCCCGTTACGCGTTCCGCCGCCGCACCCTGTAAGCCGTAGCCAAAATTCGCGTTAAGCGCGTCGCGGTATTCCGCCATCGTAACTTTCTTTTCCTCGAACACGAGCTGTTTGATAGCAAGCAAACCGTCGGTGTTATTCGCGATACCAAAGCCCTGCGGTCCCGTGAAGTTATAAATCGCACCGCCCTCTTGCAACGATTTGCCTCTGCCGATACAGTCGTCTACCATACAGGACTGAAACGGAAGCGGGCAACGGGTTGCGTGCGCCACGTCGATTGCGTTATTTGCGTTGACGAGCAATTTAATGAAATAGCTCTGTTGCGTTTTATAGGCGTTATAAAATTCCTCGAACGAGGTCATTTTCGTTACGTCGCCTGTGTCAGGACCAATCTTCACGCCCTTGTCGTAGCCGTTAGAGAATACCATTTCCATCGGACGGCACATATTGAAGAACGCGGCGTCGTGCCAACCGTCCGTTTTTGCACCCTTTTGCGGTTCTACGCAACCGATGATACAGTAATCGCGTGCGTCTTCCAAGGTCAAGCCACGCGCCATAATCGAGGGAATAATGATTTCGTCATTATAATATGCGGGCAAGCCCGTTCCCAAACGGGTAAGCGCCGCCGCTTTCATTAAGAAGGATTCGGGCGAGCCGTTCCAGACTCTTACCGAAATGGAAGGCTGAGGCAGAGGCACGTGCATCGCCGCTTCCAAACACATATACGAAAGGTCGTTCGTCGCGTCCATGCCATGCTCGTTTTGACCGCCGACGATAAGATTTTGGAACATACCGTAGCCCGCAAAACCGTCTGCCGAACCCGCGTCGCGTACCTTGTTAATGTCGTTTAATTTTACCCAAATGCAGTCAAGAAGCTCTTGTGCCTGTTCCAACGTAATTTTGCCTGCGTCGATATCCTTTTTGTAATACGGATACATATACTGGTCAAAGCGACCGGGGGAAATGGAATGTCCGCTCGATTCCACCTGCAACAAAAGCTGTACAAACCAGAACGATTGACAGGCTTCTTGGAAATCGGTTGCGGGAAATTCGGGCACACGGGCGCAGGTGGTAGCTATTTTTTCAAGCTCTGCCTTGCGCACGGGGCATTTTTCTTTTTTCGCCATATCCTTGGCAAGTGCGGCGTATCTTCTTGCATACAGAATGACCGCTTCACAGCTTTCGATAACGGCGTTTAAGAAATTGCTTCTCTTTACGAAATCGCCGTCGCTGATTTCTAATTTATCCAGCGCGGCTTGCGCTTCCGCTATAATGCCTTTATAGCCCTTTTCGAGCACCTTTTTATAGTTGACGTTGACGTGCCCGATCCCGTTATAAAAATAGTTACCGGGCGTGAACATACCGTGCACGGTAAACGCTTCGTACGCTTCCGTGGACATATTTGCTTTTGCTAAATCACTGCAAGTTTTTCCTTTCCAGTACGGGTATGCCTCTCGGAGTTCCGCTTTCGTCTTTTCGCTGATATAGAACGGGTCGGCGGCACGGGTTTCTACCGTGTCGAATTCCGCTTCCAACCATTCGTAGGAATATTCGGGGAATACCTGACAACCGCGGGGCGCAACCGTCGCACTGCCGACGATGAGCTCGTTATCGCGGATAACGATAGGTAAATTTTCAAGAATATGCGCAAACGCCGCACTGCGCCGACGGATAATCGGGAGTGCTTCCGTTGCTTTGTAGCTCTCGGTTACGAGAATACCGCGCGCCGATTCGATTTCGGGCATTTTCTCGTAGAGATTATTTACAAGCTTTTCTATTCTTGCGCTTTTTTCAATGACGAATTTGATATTTTCCATACTATATTACCTCTCGCAAAGCTATGCTTACGTTGACCGCTTACGCGGTGTTTCGCGCAACCTACGGTTGCTTTTTATAAGGCTGTACGCCCCTTACGGTGCGCGACTGCCGTCGATGCATTAAAGCTGGTTCCAAAGATCGGCGTGGGGAGCTGCGATAATCGAATACGAGGATAACTGACCGCTCGTTTTCGCGTAGTTCGCGCCTGCCTCGACCGCCGCCGTTACGTCGCCGATTTCCCCCGTGAGCATTACCACGCCTTTACCGCCCATACCGCGGGATACGCGCAAGTCGAAAATGTCCACGCGCGCTGTCTTTACAGCGATATCGGAAGCCTTGATGGTCGTTGCCGCCGAGAAGGTTTCTACCAAACCCAACGCGCCTTTGCGTTCGCTCTTTTGCGTACCGAACAGCGCGGTAATAACCTGCTCGTCAATTCTGCCCATTACGGATTCGTCTATAATATAATTCCCGAATTTTCCCTTTACGTGGTCAACCGCCGCCGTTACGTTGGAAATCGAGCCCGTCAAAATGATTTCGTATTTTCCCGGGCACGAGGGATGCGCCGCTACTACCTGCACGCCTGCGCTTTTAAGCGCCGCGTCCGTCGCTTCTACACCTTTGGGAATACTTTTTAATTCAATGACACCGATTGCTTTAAACATTATGCGTTATCCTTTTCTATGATGATTTTTACACCGTCTTCTATTGTTATTTTACCCGATACGGAAGCGTACTGCGGAAGCGAAAGTCCCTCTGCGCTCTCCGCGATTTTATCCCCTTTCTGCACGGTATCTCCGTCCTTGACGATCGGTACGCTCGGTGCGCCGATATGCTGACGGAGTAAAATTTCCACGCGGGGGAAGTCGTTTTGTGTGCCGATAAACTTGGGCAGTTTATCAAACTCTGCAACCCCTAACACGCTTGCCCAACGCTCGGAAGGAATCATGCGATATTCCCGTTCGGGCATAGGCTCTATATCCGTTTTGCCGATATAGCGGAGCTTGTTTTTCGCAAGCAACGCCTTGTATTCGTTAATGACTGCCTTGGGCGAAATGCCCTGACAGCAGGCAAGCGATTCGCAAACCCCGCAACCGCAGCAAAGCGTTGCGGAAAGTACCATTTGCGGCAACGCCACTACGGCGGATTTTGCCGTGCGCACCATTTTGTGCGGTTCTAACGGATAGCCCAAAAGGGCTCTGGGACACATATCCGTGCAACGCGTACACTGACAGCACGCCGTTTCCGCGCGGGCGATTGACTTTTCGCCGTCGATATACTTCGACATTACCGCTTCGCAAGTATTCGGTAATATCAAAAGTCCTTTCGTCGTTTTCGTTACGACCGCCGTTTCGGGGTCGATCACTTTTCCCATCGACGGACCGCCGTCGAGCACGGTGTGGTCGTCGGGTACGACAATACCGTTCTTTTCAAACAATGCCCAAACGGGCGTACCGACAGGGACTTTTACCACGAACGGTTCGGGAATATTCCCTGCCACCGTTACCCATTTTTCGGTAAGAGGCGCGTTGCGTTTTACCGCTTGCGCCAAATTATACATCGTTTCGACGTTATAGACGATTACGCCCGCCGTAATAGGCAAATTCCCTGCCCGTACGACTCTGCCCGTCGCCTCGTAGATAAGACTGATTTCGTCGCCCATCGGATACACGTCAGGCAACGTTTTCAAATATATCTTATCCGCCAGCTTCGTCCCGTCGATAAGCCGAAGCCGTTTTGCGGTATGTTCTTTCACGCAAAGCAGGGCGCGAGGAATATTCGCATATTCCAGCACCTTTTTAATGCCGTTAAGCACCGCGTTTATTTCTTTATGTAAAAGCACGTAGTCGGTATAGAGCAACGGCTCGCATTCCGCGCCGTTGATAACCAGCGTATCCGCCCCCTCGGCAAGCTTTGCGTACGAGGGGAAGCCTGCACCGCCCGAACCGACGATCCCTGCTTCTTTCATAAGTTCTTTCAAATCCATAGTTACAGCCTATCCAAACCACTGTAAAACGCCATCTGCGTTTTAGTCTACGATACCGACGATTACCGCGTCGCACGGTGCGTTCGTATTATGTAACGCAAGACGAGCGGAACTGCCCGTCGTGATAAGTACCGTTTCACCGATACCCGCGCCCACGCTGTCCACCGCGATCATATATTTGCCCGTCAGTTCGCCGTTCTCCATAATTTCCACTTCCATAAACTTCGAACCGACCAGTGCTTCCTGTTTTCTCGTGGAAACGATGTTTCCTCTAATAATTCCTCTTAACACTTTTTACTCCTTCACAACCTGTACTTTACAGCCGTTTCCAATCCCCGTAGCGTTGGCGTCGTCGGTATCCACGTGCATTTCCAAACGGAAGTCGGGATGCACCCGCACTTGTACGTCGTACCATCTCGTACGGCGTTTGCCATTCACGTCCACCGTTACCGTTTCTCCGTCCTTTACGCCGAATCTCGCCCCGTCCTCAGGCGACATATGAATATGTCGATTGGCGATAATACAGCCCTCTTTCAGCTCCACTACTCCCTTAGGCCCTACGATCGTGATCGGCGCTGAGCCCTCGGTTTTACCCGATTCCCGAACGGGTGGCTTTACCTTTAATACGTAAGAATCGGTTGCGGAAATTTCCACTTGCGACTTGTTTCTAAGCGGACCTAATACCCGTACGTTTTCAATGGGGCGAAGAGAGGGACCAATCAAGGTCAAAACC
>JAZNDR010000031.1:0-19230 GCA_045588185.1 Candidatus Scatosoma sp.
GCAACGGCGACTCCGTCCAAGCCCATCAGCGCATAGCTTTGTACTTTTGCGATCACGGTTTTGCCCTCCTTTACGGTATTTTTACTTCCTTATATATAATCCCGCATTCTATTGTACCCTAAATGAAAAAAAAAGTAAACAAAATGAACGGCATTTTTTATAAAAAAACAAGTTCGCCGTTGACTTTGGGCGAACTCGCTTTCTCGGGTTGTGTTTCCGATTTGATTTTGTTTAGATCTTTTCCTTAACCTTGGCAGCTTTGCCAGTCAAGCCACGCAGATAATACAGCTTCGCTCTTCTTACCTTACCGCGTCTTACTACCGTAATGCTCGCGATCTTCGGCGAATGAAGAGGATACGTTTTTTCTACGCCTACGCCGTAAGAAATGTGGCGTACCGTGAACGTTTCAGAAATACCGCCGTTTCTCTTTGCGATTACAACGCCTTCGAAGTTCTGGACTCTTTCCTTGCCGCCTTCGATAATTTTATAGCCGACCTTTACCGTGTCGCCTACTTCGAAGGAAGGAACTTCGCTCTTTAAGTTTTCAGCGTTGATTGCTTCAATCAATCCTTTCATTTTAGACTTTACCTCCGTTATTTACGAAACGTTCATAACCCGCTGCACAGCTCCTCGCTGTGCCCAAAAAGGCAGCGGAACGCTCGAAGTCAGGGTCTATTATATACGATTTTTCATTCTTTGGCAAGCGTTTTTGCGTATATTTTCAAAAAATTTTCCGTTTTCTTTTTCTTTTTTTACTTTTGCTTTGCGCCTGTTTTTCCTTGACATACTTTTCCTTTTCTTTTATAATATTGTATGATTGAAAAATTTTTTCATCTTACTTTCACGGAGGTTTCTATGGAATACCTGTTAGAGGGCTTCAAGGCTCTCACACCGCAAATGGTAGTGATGTGGATCATCGGCGGCGTACTTATCTTCCTTGCCATTAAGAAAGATATGGAACCCGCTCTGCTTCTGCCTATGGGCTTTGGCGCGATCCTCGTCAATCTGCCTCTTTCCCCCGTTATTAAAGATAACGGTATTATCAATTCACTCTTCCAAGTAGGTATCGCGGCAAGCGAGGCTATGCCCTTGCTCCTCTTTATCGGCATCGGCTGTATGATCGACTTCGGACCGCTCCTTTCCAACCCCAAGCTCTTTATCTTGGGCGGTGCGGCACAGCTGGGTATTTTCATTACCGTTATTCTCGCCGTTATGATCGGTTTCCCGCTCGACGCGGCTTCCTCTATCGGTATCATCGGCGCGGCGGACGGCCCTACCGCTATCCACGTCGCCAACACGCTGCTCGGCGGTGGAAATCCCTTTAACTCCCTCGTCGGACCGATTACCGTCGTGGCATATTCGTACATGGCGCTCGTACCTATCGTACAACCCGCCGTTATGAAGATTTGCACGACGAAGAAAGAACGCACAATCAAAATGAAATACAGCGCGAAACAGGTTTCCAAGCTCATGCGTATTTTGTTCCCGATCATCGTTACCATCGTGTCGGGCTTGATCGCCCCCGAATCCATTTCCCTCGTCGGTATGTTGATGTTCGGTAACCTGCTCCGCGAATGCGGCGTGCTCTCGTCGCTTTCCGAAACGGCGCAAACGACTTTCTCGAATATCATCACCCTGCTTTTGGGTATCACGATTTCCTTCCAAATGCAAGCGGAAGCGTTCATTTCCGTAAACACCCTTATCATTATGGTACTCGGTCTGTTCGCGTTCGTGTTCGATACCTTCGGCGGCGTTATGTGTGCGAAGATTATGAACCTGTTTTCGAAAGAAAAAATCAATCCTCTCATCGGTGCGGCGGGTATCTCCGCATTCCCTATGGCGGCGCGCGTCGTTGAAAAGGTCGGCGTAAAAGAAGACCCGTCCAACCACTTGCTCATGCACGCGGTAGGCGCAAACGTATCGGGGCAAATCGCCTCCGCTATCGTCGGCGGACTTATCATCGGCTTGGTATTATAAGGAGGAATGCTTTATGTTGAATTCATTACTTGCAATCTTTGAAGGTTTAACTCCTATGAACGGTGCAAACCTCGTTGCCGCGCTCAACATTTTATGGAAAGGCGTGCTGGCTATCTTTATCGTAATCGCGCTCATTATCGTGGCGGTTAAAGCGGTGTCCTACGGAATCCAAAAAGTGGACGAAGCCAAAAAACAACGCGAGGAAAACGCAAATCGCCCCAACGACCAAACCAACGGTTAAA
Organism: Candidatus Scatosoma sp.; assembly: GCA_045588185.1. Lineage (GTDB taxonomy): Bacteria > Bacillota > Clostridia > Christensenellales > Borkfalkiaceae > Scatosoma. Next base: position 2,220 of record JAZNDR010000031.1, read on the forward strand.
ACTACCCTTACGCACAAAAGCCGACCTGCGCAAATACGCTCGTAAGTCGGCTTTTCTTTATCAAAAACTATGACGAATTTTCTTATTAAAATTTTTATCGGTAAAAACAAAGACGAAAACGACCCCGCCGTACGCGCCAAATACGCTTCCCTTGCGGGCTTTACGGGGATTTTATTGAATGTCCTGCTCTTTGCAGGCAAGCTTACCTTGGGTATTTTGGCGGCGTCCGTCGCCATGATCGCCGACGCGTTCAACAATATCTCCGACGCAGGCTCGGCTGTCGTTACGCTAATCGGCTTCCGCTTGGCAAGCAAACACGTCGATAAGGAACACCCCTTGGGCCACGGCAGATTAGAATACGTTTCCGCTTTCATCGTCGATATGATTATCATTCTCGTCGGGTTCGAGCTGTTTAAAAGCTCGCTGGATAAGATACTCAACCCCGCGTTACCCGCAATCGGCAACGCCACGCTCATTATCCTCGGCTGTGCGATTCTCGTCAAGGTCTGGCTGTTCTTTTTCTACCGCAAAATCGGCTCTAAAATCCGTTCGGCCGCTATCAAAGCGGCGGCGTCCGACTCCCTCACCGACTGTATCGCCACCACGCTCGTGCTTGCCTCGGCGGTCATCGCGCGGGTATGGGGTGTAGCAATCGACGGCTGGGCGGGTATTTTGGTGGCTTGCTTCATCTTCTACACGGGCGTGAAAGCGGCAAAGGAAACCATCGACCTGCTGTTGGGTTCTCCGCCCGATAAAGAGTTTATCCAAGACATTTACGAGTTCGTCAAGGCATACCCTCGCGTGGTCGGTATTCACGACGTAATGGTGCACGACTACGGCCCCGGTCGGCAGATAGTATCCTTCCACGCCGAAGTGCCGTCCGATTCGGATATCAATATCGCGCACGAAGAGGTGGATAGATTAGAGCGGGATATGCACGAAAAATTCGGTTGTATCGTAACGGTGCATTTAGATCCGATTGTGGTCGGCGACGAAACGGTAAACGAGCTTCGCGCCTTAGCGGAGAGCTGTGCAAGGCAAGTGAACGAAGCGTTCACCATTCACGATTTCAGAATGACGAAAGGCGAAAAGGACATCAATTTAATTTTCGATTTAGTGTTGCCCGTCGATTGCGAGATATGCGAAGCGGAAGCGGAAAAATCGGTAGCCAAAGCCATTCGCGAAAAGAACCCCGACTGCAACTGTGTAATAAAAGCGGAACACCCGTTTGTATAAAAAGAAGAAGCGGAGCGAGTAAACTCGCTCCGCTTCTTTAATGCAAAATGCAAAATGTAAAATTATGGAATAATTTATAGTTAGGGGTCAAGGGCAATCCGCAAGAAACTAAGTTTCTTGACTTCTAATCTTGGGAATTTCCGCTTTATAGTTGCTCCGTAAGGCGTTTGAGTTCCGCTTTGATTTGGGGTAATTCGTGCCTATGCGCGAGATAGTTTTTCGCGGAAATCCGCGAGCCCGAATACGCGCTTTCGTCGTCTTTTATCTTTTCGGCGTACGCGACGATATCCGCTTCGGTATGCTCGCCGAATAATCCGTTCATCGGCGTGCTTCTTGCTATGTAGCCTATCGAACGCTCAAACTGTTCCAGCTTGAAGATTTTATCATTCTCCGCCGTTTTTATAAACCCGTCGGGGATTTCACAACCCAAAAACTGTAACAGTATTTTCGCAATAATTTCGTGCCCCTTTTGCGTATAATGGATTCCGTCGGCACTAAACATACCCTTTTCCGTCAGCATTTTCGCGTGCGTTTTTGAGAACATATCCCAAAACTCCACGCCCTTTTTTGCGCAAAGCGTTTGCAAGCGCGCCGAATAGCCTTGAAACGCCTCGTTGATATTCTCAAAGGTTTTTCGCTTGTAAAAGGAGGGCGTCAGCTCGTCCTCTTTTTCGTTGTTATCGGCGACCGTTTCTATGTCTTCCCGTTCGATAATAAAACTGTCCACGGCATACGGCGACATAATAATCGGCTGAATCCCTTTGGCGGTCAATTCGTCGATTAAAATTTCGTGCGCCTGGATATACTCGTCGTCCCGTGCCTTGCGTTTAGCGAGTCTATCGTCCGTAATCGGTTTCAAGCTATCGTACAGCCACACGCCCAAATCGTTTGCGCCGAAGCAAATAACGGCGTAATCGGGCTGTAAAGGGTAGACCTCGTCGTCCAAAAGATACTGCGCCATAACCGCGCGGTTGCCCCCAACCCCGCGGTTATAGACGAAGCATTTTTCTTTTTTGCCTTGGAAATACGCGCGCAAATTATAGATATAATGCCCGTGCTGTAAAATGCTGTCGCCGATAAAACATACCGTTTTGCCTATAAATTGCTCTTTCATAATTACCGAATGAAATTCGTCATAATTTTGCGTTCTTTTTCGGGCGCGAAGCCTGCGTCCTTACCGAGCTGTATACATTTTAAAAGCCACGCCATATTATTTCCTAAAATACGCATCGTCTGCAAGCCCTCTTCGTCCTGCGCCGCTTCCTCTGCCGTGTTGCCGTGAATTTCGTTCCAGTAGTTAGAACCCACGACGGGCATACTGTTGATTGTGAAATATTTATTAAGTACGTCAAAAGTCGTGCTTGCGCCTGCGCGTCTGCAACTGACTACCGCCGCCGCGGGCTTATACTCAAAACTCTTTCTACCGCTGTAAAAGGCTCTGTCCATAAAGGAAACGAGCGCACCCGCCGCCGAGGCGTAATACACGGGCGAACCGAATACGTAGCCGTCGAACTCGGCTGCTTTTTGCACAAATTCATTCAAGCCGTCGTCGATAACGCATTTTTTGATTTTCTTACACGCCCAACAGCCTTTACAGCCGTTCACTTGGTGCTGACCTATCCAGTAGATTTCCGTTTCCACGCCGTTGGCGTTGAGTGACTTTGCTACCTCTGCAAGCGCGGTGTAGGTACAGCCTTTTTCGTGGTAACTTCCGTTGACAAGTAAAACTTTCATTTTTTTGCTCCTTATATGATTATAAAATACTTAAACATTGTTTAAATGCGGTGGGCAGGGATATTCCCTCGTCTATCTCGTCCAGCGCGTAACAATCGAACGGCGCGCTGTCCGTCTGCACCCACACGCAAGTGATATCCCACACGATATGCGTGAAAATATGCGTATATTTTTTGCGTTTTATTTCATTGAACGCGTACATACCCCACTCGTTTAACACGCTTTCGGGCGTTTCGCCGTTCTCTACGATATGCGAGGGAAATTCGTTCATACCCTTCAACACGCCTTGTTCACGGCGGCGGATACAAAATCCTTCGGGCGTTTCAATCAAAAACGCGTACACCTCTTCCCGCCGTTTTTCCTTTTTTTGCGGGAGCACGGGGAAACAGCTTTGCGTGCCGTTTTTGTACGCCCTGCATATCCCCGTCAACGGGCAATTTTTACAGTCGGGCGTTTGCGGTTTACAAATCAATGCGCCCAACTCAAACAGGCTTTGCGTAAATTCCGAACAAGCTTTTTCCGTTTCAGGATATACCGCCGACAGCTCTTTTTCTAAATATTTCCTATATTTGGGGTCGGAAATGACGGTGCTATCCTCGGAAAGGCGGGAAATCACGCGAAAAACGTTGCCGTCCACCGCCGCCACGGGCTGACCGAACGCAATCGAACAAATCGCGCCCGCAGTATACGAGCCTATCCCCGATAACGATTGTAATTCCTCTTTGGTTTGCGGAAATTCACCGTCAAAGCGAACGAGAATTTCCCTTGCCGCCTTTTGTAAATTCCGCACGCGCGAGTAATAGCCTAACCCTTCCCACAGCTTCAACAGCCGTTCTTCCTCACACTTGGCAAGCGCCTCTACCGACGGAAGCTCGCGGATAAACCGCAAATAATATTCCTTTACCGCTTCCACGCGCGTTTGTTGGAGCATAATTTCGGATACCCATACGCGGTACGGGGTAGGATTTTCCCGCCAAGGCAACGAGCGTTTGTGTTCTCTGTACCACGAAAGCAAGGGGGCAGGTATGCGATGAAATTCAAATTTATTCTCTTTTTGCATATGTATGCGTTACACTTCTCCCGTTTGCGGTTTTGCGGGCAACGAATTGAGATAAATGACCGTTTCAGTAACCGACGGCGTATCGGGATAACTCATTACGGTGGGCAGGGACAGCGACGAATCATCGTTCACGTAGGTAACGTCCGCCTTGTTTTCTTCCCGCGTGGTAACGAGGCAATTGCCCACCCCCACGAACGCCCCGGGATAACCGCTGAAAATACTCTTGATAAGATCCGCACCGCTGATAATCTCCACTTCGCTACGGCGGGCAATGAGCTCGAAAAAGTCGCGGTATTCTTCCAAATCGCCGTTTTTGTTACAGCCCGCAAGCGTTTCCAACCCGTCGAGCACGAGCAGTAATTTCGGACAACCTTTTTCACGGGCGCGGAGCGCGAGCAATTCTAAAACGCACGCTTTCGCTTTTTCGAGGTCGGATTTCTCATTGATATACGGTACGGTGAAATCGGCGTTTTGCAAGCGCAGCAGCTCGCCGTATTCCGTGAAAGGAGAAAGCACGAAAAAGTTGATTTCCGATTTCTCGTAAAGGGAAGACAGAGTGAGAAGCAGGCGTTTGATGAACGCCGTTTTCCGCGCGCCCGTCACGCAGGTATGGCGGACGGTAAACGGGCTTTCCCGCTTTTGCGAATATACGGTATTTCCCACCGAATCCCAACCGAGCGGAACGCTCTCTTGCAAGCGTTTTATATCCCCGTCGCCCTCACAGCTTTTGAGTAAAGACGAAATAAATTCTTCCGCGCGCATCTCCGTTCTCCTTTTCTTTGGTGCTTTTCTTTTTATAGTATACTACAAACCGCACGGTTTGTCAAGCGTTCGGCAAATAACGAACGGGCGCGAAGCTCTTTTGCTTCGCGCCCGTTTATCCCTTTTCTTATTGATATATCACAAAATAATCGTCGGAATTAAAGTCGATTGTGATATCCGTTTCTACGCCGTCGCGGACAATCCCGAACACCACTTTATCCCCTTTCCGTATTTTCAACATTAAATCGTTGAGCTGGTATCTTCTCGTCAGTGCCGTCGTTTCCCCGTCAACCGTAATTGACTTGAACGTGTCGCCCACCTTTAAACGGTTATTATCGTCCGTGCTCGCGCTCGCCGCGCCCGTGCCCAACACCGCCGATACAAGGAAACTTTCGGTTATCTCTAACTTGCCGTCTATTAGCTCCGCCTTGGACGAATCAATATACGTTTCTACGCCCAGCCAAGCGCGTTTTGCATAGCCTGCCGTGGAAGAAGTCTTATTCTCCCACATATTTTCGAGCAGGTATTTCACGTTGGTGATCGGCAATGCGTAACCCATATTATCCGTTTCGTCCTCTACGCTCTTGGCGTTGGTAATACCGATCAATTCGCCTTTTGCATTGAATAATCCGCCGCCCGAGTTGCCGTGATTGATCGCCGCGTCCGTACGCATTACCCGATAATCCACCGCGCGGTTCGCCCCGTCCGTCGAAGTCATCGTAATAATTTCCGAATCCACCGAAATCAAGCCGTTCGTAACCGAAATCCCCTCGCCGTTCGAATTCCCGATAGCAAATACCTTTTCGCCTACCGTTACAGCGTTGGAATCCCCCAGCGTTGCCGCCGTCAGTACGCTATTCGCAAGATCTGCGCTGTTGACCTCTAACAGCGCGATATCGTAATCCATCGCACCCGCCACGAAAGTAGCTTTGATGCCGTCGCCGTCGTCCGTGTTGCCCGGTTCTACACCCTCGTCAAGGTACCCGTCGCCGTTGATATCCCCGCTCGTAAAGCTCATTCTCGCCCCGTAAGGATACAGCCAAATGCAATCGGAAACGCCGTTCAGGCTCGATTCGTAAATCACGTGATAATTCGTAACGATATACGCCACGCCGCGTTCTTCTTCCATATGCACCACGACGCCGCTACCCGCCGACGCGCCCACCGCCGTTACCGTTTGTCTATTATATTTCCCGCCGATTTTCACTTCTTTGGAAAACGCACAGCAAACGTTGACCACGGAGCTGATATTTTTATGAATCGTTTCAGTGTCGTTATCCTCTTGCAACTCAAAGGACAAGCCCAGCTCTTTCATAAAATCAACGAGAGAGCCCTCGTAGCCTTCCTCGCAAGCGATTTGATACATTTCCTGTATATCCAAGCTTTCGCCGTCCTTGCCGTTTGCGCCCTTTAAGCTTAACAGCCAAGCCGCTTCGTCCCCTTGAAAGCCGTTTTTCACGGCGATATCGTAAGCGTTGACGACGGGCTCTTCCCCGCAAGCGGAAAGCGCAAACGCCGCGCCCGCCGTTACTGCGGCGCAAGCGATCGCTATCGTTTTTCTGACCGATTTCTTCATAAAGCCTCTTCCTGTTTCGATGTCTTTCTCATTTTTTACTTTTTCGCCATCTATTATACGCAATGATTTCGTTAAGTAGTTTAAGGATTTTTGAAAATTCTGTGAAAGCTCGCGCTTCCCCTTCTTAAAATCCCTCTAAATCGTCCAAATTCAAATCGAACGAACCGATAAAATGCTCGAAAAAGTAGTCTATTTCAGGCATTTTCCGCGCCTTTAAATCCTTTTCAATGGTCTTTTTCGCTTTGGCGAACTCACGGTTGCCCGAACGCAATTCCTCTAAACATTTCACGTACGCGGATAATCTGTCCGCCGCTTTCATAAGCGCGTATTCCACGCTCTCCTCGTCGGGCAGAATATACGGCGCGATCGACGCGTGCATTTTTTCAGGGAGCGTGTCCGCGATTTTTTCGCTCGCCTGTTTTTCCAAATCCTTATACGCGCCGTGAATACCGCGGTTATAGTATTTGATAGGCGTGGGCAGATCCCCCGTCATTACCTCGCTCGTTTCGTGGTAAAGCGCGTACAGCACCGCTTTGGAAATATCGGCGTTTCCCCCGAACACTTCGTTATGAATGACCGCTAAGGCGTGCGTGAATAAAGTAACGCCGTAGGAGTGTTCCATAATGCTTTCCTCGCGTACGGAACGCATCAACTGCCAGCGTTTGATATACTTCATTCTGTCCATATACGCATAAAAATCGTGTCTCATAATTTTTCTCCGTTATTTTCCTTTCAAACGCTTGACTTTCCTTTGCGTTTGTTTTATACTATCTTTACAAAATTCAATAATCCGTCGTGGGTGCCTTACTAAAAGGCTGAGATTATACCATTTGAATCGGCAGGGTAATACCTGAGCGAGAGATAGATAACCGTTTTTCTTGTCCGTCTTACCTATTTTGGGTAATGCGTACCGAAACCGTCTTTTACGCCCGCGTGTCTTTGCGGGCGTTTCTTTTTCGGAAAAGCGCGTACGACGGAAAGGAGGCTCTTTTATGTATCTTTTTTCCCTGCTCGAAGTGAGCGAACAAGCGACGAATATCGTCAAATGGATCTCCGTAGGCGCGGTAATTGCCCTTCTCGCGGTCATCGCCCTGATTTCGTCGCTCAACAAAAAGAAGTTCGACGCAAAACGCATTGCCTTTGCGGGTATCTGCGTGGCGATGTCGTTCGTTCTCGCCCTTTTAAAGGTCAGCCCTATCCAATACGGCGGTTCAATCACCCTCGCTTCTTTCGTGCCCATTATGGTTTACGCGTACGTGTTCGGCCCTGCCGACGGGTTCCTCGTCGGACTTATCCACGGACTTTTGAACTTTATCGAAGACCCGTACATACTCACGCCCGCGACCTTTATTTTCGACTATTTACTCGCGTTTGCGTCCGTTGGCATTATGGGCTTTTTCGGTAAAATGCGCCGTAAAGAAAAGGGATGTCTCCCGCTCGTGCTTGGCGCGGTCTGCGTATTTTCCGTTCGCTTTTTGTCCCACCTCGCCTCGGGAATGATTTTCTTCTTACAGGGCGCGGTGTGGGTATCGCTCCCCGCTTGGGCAACTGGCAACGCCTTTGTATACTCGTTTATTTATCAGTGTATTTACGTCCCCGCAGACGCGCTGCTTGCAACGGGCGTTTTGATTTTGCTTTGCAAAACGGGCGTTTTGGATACGCTGAAAAAGATAATGAAAAAGGATCAGTAAACGGCAATCTCGTCGAATATATTTTTATCCACGACGAGTTTCCCGTTTTCCAAATCAACTTTTTTCACAACGCCTTTCACGGCAGGGAAGAGGATACTTTTCCCTGCTTTTTCTATCGTGTAAACGTCCGAGGACAGGTTGGCAATATGCGTTACCTTACCCAAAACTTCCCCCTCTTCCGTTTCACACGAAAGTCCGATAATATCCACGATATAGTACTGTCCCTCGGCAAGCTCGGGCGCGTCCTCGCGGTCGCCCTCTATTTTCTTACCGCGGAACAGCTCCGCCGCGTTCCGATCGGGAATACCGCGGAGTCCCAAATACGCCGCGCCGTCGTTGCCGACGCGGAAGGACAGAATTTTATACGGCGTATCGTCGATATACACCGTTTTAAACGCCTTGACGTCCTCGGGATAGTCCGTAAACGTTTTGATTTTTAATTCCCCGCGGATACCCTGCGGTTTCAATACCTCGCCGATAATAAGACGCTCCATAGTCTTCTCCTTACCGTTTATGAAAAACGCGTTCAACGCATACCTGCCCTCGCGTTTTAATGTCAAAAAAGGCTTTCACGGGAAAGCCTTTTGTTTGTAGATACCGATAAACGCAATACGGCTTACTCGTTATCCGTATCCACGGCGTTACCGCCGCGTTCACGGATTTCCACTACGTAACGCTTGCTGCTTGCCGGCGTAGCCGCGCGCACGATCGTACGCATCGCCTTTGCGATCTTACCTTGCTTGCCGATCACTTTGCCCATATCCGACGGCGTGAGTACGACCGTCACTTCGATTACGCGGTCCTTTTCATTGACCTCGTATTCGATATTTTCTTTGTCTTCGGCAAACTGTTCGACGATATATTTGATCAGATCCAGCATAGTTATGCCTCCTTTACACTAAAAATCCCTTTCCGCGCGGAAACCGCGCGGAAAATAAAGCCGTCAATAAACGCTTGCTTTACTTGGATTATTTATTCGACTTTTTCGTCTTGGTCTTGGAAGGGCTGAGCTTCGCGCTCTTTTCCATAGCGCCCGTTTTTACGAGCAAATTCTTTACCGTTTCGGTGGGTTGAACGCCTTTTGCGATCCAATCTTTTGCTTTTTCTACGTCGATCGTAAGTTCTACGGGATCAACGGTAGGTCTGTAATGACCAACGCAATCAATGTACTCGCCCGTTGCAGCCTTTCTGCTGTCAACAACAACGACACGGTAGATAGGGTTCTTTTTGTCGCCCATTCTGAAAAGTCTCATTTTTACCATAATAGTATACCTCCAAAGTATATAAAAAATTTTTTTTGTTTTTATTTGATTGACCGCTTACGCGGTATTTTGAGCAAAAGCGCTTCTCGTCCTTCTCGCCGCACAAGGAACAATACCCTTTGGCTCCTTATCGGGAACGATACCGCTTATCCTAAGCCTCGCGGAAAGTTAGAAAGGCTCGCCCGCGGTGGCTCACCGCCCGCAAGAGGCAATGCCCCTTGACCCCTAATTAAAAGGGAAGCTTAAATTTCCCGCGACCGCCCTTTAACTGCTTCATTAGCATTTTGGTCTGTTCAAACTGTTTCAACAGTTGGTTGACTTCCTGCACGCTCGTGCCCGAGCCCGCCGCTATACGGCGTTTTCTCTTGCTTTCGATAATCGACGGATTGTCGCGCTCCTGCTTCGTCATCGACAAAATGATCGCTTTCGTGCGCTCGATTTTCTTTTCGTCTACGTCGCCTTCGTTCACTTTCAGTTTGCCTGCCCCGGGGAGCATGGAGAGCATCGCTTGCGCACCGCCCATCTTTTTCATCATCGCAAACTGTTCCAAATAATCGGTGAGCGTGAAGCTGTTTGCCAGCATTTTCTGCTGCATTTTCTTCGCGTCCTCTTCCGTAATCGCCTGTTGCGCTTTCTCTATTAAGGACAGCACGTCGCCCATACCTAAAATACGCGACGCCATTCTATCGGGATAGAACGGTTCGAGGTCGGTCAATTTTTCACCCACGCCGATAAACTTAATGGGCTTGCCCGTAACCGCTTTAATGGACAGACACGCACCGCCGCGCGTATCGCCGTCCAGCTTCGTCAAAATCACGCCCGTGATTTCCAAACGGGAATTAAAGGTTTCCGCAACGTTTACCGCTTCCTGACCGGTCATCGCGTCCACGACGAGCAGGGTTTCCGTTACTTCTACTTCCTTTTTGATATTTTCAAGCTCCTGCATCAGCGTTTCGTCTATCTGCAAACGCCCTGCCGTATCCAAAATAACCGTGTCGTAATTTAACGAGCGCGCGTATTCGATTGCCTGTTTCGCCGTTTTTACGGGGCTTTGCGTACCCTTTTCAAACACTTCCGTCTGCGCGTTTTTTCCTACGACTTGGAGCTGTGTGATTGCCGCAGGGCGGTAGATATCCCCCGCCACAAGCAACGGCTTTTTGCCCTGTTTTTTCAGTTGCACGGCAAGCTTTCCGCAAAGAGTAGTTTTACCCGCGCCTTGCAAACCGCACATCATAATGACGGTGGGGAGCTTGGGCGCGACCTCTATCTTTGCATTTTTCGAGCCCATCAGCTCGATCAGCTCTTCGTTGACGATTTTAATGACCTGTTGCGCGGGATTGAGCGAGGACAAAATTTCCTGTCCTACCGCCTTTTCCGAAACTTCCGCGATAAACTGCTTCGCCACGCGCAGGTTGACGTCCGCTTCCAACAGCGCCACGCGCACTTCGCGCATCGCCGTACGGATTTCCAGCTCCGTCAGCTTTCCCCGCTTCGTCAGCTTGGAAAATATGTGATTTAACCGTTCCGATAACGAACCGAATAAAGCCATTTATCTCTCCTTACTTCTCTTACCGAAAAGTCTTCCCAACGATTTCTCCGCCGTCTACCATAACCGTTTCCGCGCCGTATTCCTCGCGTACCTTATCCAGCGTTTCTTGCAACCGATTCAGCACGGGGAAATTGTCCTTTTCGCTCTCGATAAAGCGATGCACCGCCGTCATATACGCCGAGTATTCCTCGCTCAACTCGTCAAGCGCTTTCGCAAAGTTCAGCTTCTCGTCGTATTTCTCCAACTGCTTCCTGCATTTTTGCAAACAATCGGAAACGCTTTGACGGGATACGCCTTTTTGCTCGGCAATCTCGCCAAGGGACAAATCGTAATTGAAATACAAGTCGGTAATCTCTCTCTGGGTTGCCGTCAAGAGGGGCGAATACAAATCCCACAGCCTCAGAAAATGCAGATCGTCCTTCATTTTCTCGCCTCCTACCCGTATTCCGTCGTCTATTATACCGCATAATTTTACGCCTGTCAAGCATTTTTACTTGACAGGCGAAAGATTTTTTATAAAATTAGTTGCAAAACATCCACGAGAATGGCAAACCCGAACAGGAAAATGATACCGATAAAGTGGATAAGCGTTTCTATCTTTCTATTCACGGGCTTTTTGCGTATCCATTCAATGATACAAAAAATCACTTTACACCCGTCGAGGGCGGGAATAGGCAACAGATTGAACACGGCGAGATTCACGCCGATAAACGCCGCGATATTGAGCAACGACAAAAGACTGTACGAAGCCGCCTGTGCCGTTACGCTGATAGTCGTAACGGGCCCGCCCATCGAAGTAATGGAAATCTTACCCGTAATGAGTTCGCCCAAAGAACGAAGCACCGTTCCGCCGATTTTCGCCGAATACACAAACGACGAACCGACCGTTTTCCAAAATCCCTCTTTTTGCGTAACGCTTGCAAACGCGTACTGCGTAGGATCGAGTCCGAACGCCGTATACGCCGCTTGTAAGTCGGTCATATTCTTAAAATTGCAATCGGTTTTGAGGGTAAGAAGCAAGGTTTTTTCTTCCCAAACCCCCTCGGCGTTTTTACGGCGAATATCGACCGCGACCGTTTCGCCCTGTTTCTTGCCCGAAAGCGCATCCACGTAATCGCTTGTCATATAAATATCTTTGCCGTCTACGCTCAAAACGATATCCTTTGCGGAGAGTTCCGTTTCTAAAACGACGGGCGTTCCCTCGCCGCCGTATACCACATACGAATGGATACAGCCGTACGAACCGAACATAATCACAATCAAAAGCAACGCCAAAAGATAGTTCATCGTCGCGCCCGCAACCAGCACGATAATGCGCTTCCACGGCGGTTGGTCGTTAAAACGCTCGCCCTTGGGCTCGGGGTATTGTTCTTCCGTTTTTATCGCATTCGCCGCGTACCTGCCCCCATCGTTTTCCATTTTAGAAGAAGCGTGCGACATTTCCTCAAACGGCTCGCCCTCTTCTTTTTGCGCGGGTTCTTCGTCGTACTCGTCCTCGCCGTCAAAGGCGCAATACCCGCCGAGAGGGATTACGCGGAGCGCAAACAGCTCGCCCGTTTTCTTACTGCGTTTTTTGAGTATCGACGGGCCGAACCCGACGGAAAATTCGTTGATTTTAAAGCCGAGCGCTTTGCCCGCGAGGTAGTGCCCGAACTCGTGCACCGTTACCATAATGAGCAACACTGCCACGGCGAGGAGCACTCCGCCGATGCTTTTCATCACACTTGCAAACGATAATAAATTTATAAGACTCAATTTTACTTACCCTCTTTGCCCAAAAATTTCCCCGTCTTCCGTATTCCGATTTAATCTTTTCTTGCTGCGTTTATCTTTATTTACAAACGAGCGATATATTCCCGTGCAAGCGCGCGGGCGCGACCGTCCGTTTCTTTCAATATTTCATAGCTTTCCGTTTTTGCCCGATCCGTCCTTTCCACCGCCCAAGCAATCGCGTCCGCTATCTGTAAGAATTTAATTTTTCCGTCCAAGAACGTGCGAACGGCTATTTCCCCCGCCCCGTTCAAGGCACAGGGATAGTTATCCCCCCTTTCAAGCGCGGACAACGCCAAATCGTAACACGGGAAATCCTCTCTTTTGAGCGGTAAAAACCGTATCGCGCCCAGCTTCTCAAAGTCGAGCGGTTTCACCCCGCACTCCAAACGGTCGGGATAGGTCAGCGCAAGCTGAATGGGCAGTTCCATTGTGGGATAGCTCATCTGCGCTAAAATTCCCCCGTCCTCAAATTCCACCATCGAATGAATAATACTTTCGGGCTGTACCACCGTGTGAATCTTCTCCACGGGGCAATCGTACAGCCATTTCGCCTCGATTACCTCAAAGCCCTTATTAAGCAAAGTCGCCGAATCAATCGTGATTTTTGCACCCATCGACCAGTTGGGGTGTTTGAGTGCGGAAGCAGGCGTTACCGTTTCCAACTGTTCTTTTGAATATCCGTAAAAAGGTCCGCCGCTTGCCGTGATAATCAGTCTTCTAAACGGTGCGTCCGTGCGGAATGACAGAGCCTGCCACAGCGCGGAATGTTCACTGTCAACAGGCATTAAACGCGTACCTGCCCCCTTGATTTTGCCCATTACAAGCTCACCGCCGCAAACGAGCGTTTCCTTGTTGGCAAGCGCAAGCGCCTTTTTATTTTCAATGGCTTTCAGCGAATACCCAAGCCCCGCAAAGCCGTTCGCCGCCACGAACGCAATATCTCCGTAGTCTACCGCTTCCTGCGCCGCTTTTTCGCCGTAACCGAATTTAACGCCAGCAGGGATTTGATCGGCAATTCTTTTGCCCGTTTCCTCGTCCGCAAGCGCGGCGTACTTGGGCATAAATTCCCGCACCTGCGCCAAAAAAATATCCGCCGAGGCATTCGCCACGATACTCTTTATTTGGAATTTATCGCTGTGACGGCGCACCACCGAACACACCTGCGTGCCGATAGAACCCGTTGAACCGATAAGGGAAATCGTTTTCATTTGCCTCCTCCGTCAAATGGTAGACAGCATTCGCACTGCCACAAACGCGAGGTATACGACCATCGCCGCAAACAGCGTGCCGTCGATACGGTCGAGCACTCCGCCGTGCCCGGGCATAATTTTGCCCATATCTTTGAGGTCGAGCTTACGCTTGATACAGCTTTCCACGAGATCGCCGAACTCCGTCGCCGCCGCCGCGAGCAAGCCTATCAAAAGATACACGGTCAGCCAGCAACCCATATTCTCGAAACTGCCCGCCACCGCATTGTAGGCAAAATAGATAATTCCCGCGCCGATAATACCGCCGACGAGCCCGCCGATTGCGCCGATCATCGTTTTATTCGGGCTGATCGTGGGCGCGAATTTGCGGGGGAAATACTTTTTAAAGCACCGTCCGAATAAATACGCGAACGTGTCCGCAAACGGGGACACCACGAAAATAAGCAGTATCAATAAATCCGAGTTAAAACCAATGGAAGCAAATTGCGGAAGCGCAGGTACGTGGTTTGCCTGCACCAACAGGCAAAGCAACAGTACGGGGTATACCGCGGACAGGAAAGAAAGCCCCAAGCTTTCGAGCGAGGTTTCCTCGTGACGGATTACGAGCAGGCACACGAGCGCGACCGCCATCACGAAAAAGCAAATGCTGACCCAATGCAAGCCGTAAGAAAAATACTGCTCCGCGACCGCGCACGCAGGGATTACCACGAGCGCAAACAAAAATACGATCACGCGCTCGGGCTTGGTCGTTTTGTCCTTGACGGCACGGAGTATTTCAAAAGTACCGATTAACGCAAACGCGTAGATGAGTATATCGAAACACAGATCGTGCACGAAAATTTTAAGCAGGTAAAAGGCAATCAAAATCGCCACGTACGCCGTACCTGAAATAAGTCTTGTTTTCATAATTTCTTTCGCCTGTTTTTTAATGTAAATCGCAAGAAACTAAGCTTCTTGACTTTTAACCTTTATTTCAATATTTGCTCGTCCGTTTTCCCAAACCGACGGGTTCTGCCTGAAAACCAAAATATCGCTTTCTCTAAATCTTTATCGGAAAATTCGGGGAACATTTTATCCGAAAAATACAGCTCCGCATATGCCGCTTGCCATAATAAAAAGTTGGAAAGCCGTACCTCTTTCCCCGTCCGTATGATAAGGTCGGGGTCGGGCTGTTCGCTTGTATACAGTAGCTTCGCAAAGCTCTCCTCCGTTACCGCTTCCCCTTTTTCTATCGCTAAATTCGCCGCACGAACAATCTCCGCGCGCGCGCCGTAGCAAAGCGCGATATTGATTCCCTTGCCCTCGTAACAAGCCGTTTTCGCTTCGGACGCACGTAAAATTTCCTGCACGTCCTCGGGTAAAAGCGCCGTGTCGCCGATCACGCTCAACCGCACGCCCCGCGCACACACCCTACCCATGTACTCGTCGAAATGATTGCGAATAAGGTTAAAGAGCCCTTCCAGCTCCTCTTGCGGGCGTTTCAGGTTTTCCGTGGATAACGCGTATACCGTGATATACGAAACACCCAAATCGAACGCGTGCTCCATCAGCCCTATCATACGCTCCATGCCCTGCCTATGACCGAAAGAACGGGGCATTAAACGCTTCTTCGCCCAACGCCCGTTCCCGTCCATAATGATTGCAATATGTTGAGGAATATTCACTCCCTCTTTTATTTTATTCCCGCGCATAACTTATATAGACATCAAATCTTTCTCTTTTGCGGAAATGATGCTTTCCAGCTTACTCATATACTCCGAAACCGTCTTTTCAACGTCCGCCTCGCAACCCGAAGCCTCGTCCTCGGAAAGCTCCTTCGCCGTCTTCATCTTCTTGATAAGGTCCATACCCTCACGGCGGTGATTTCTAACCGCGACTTTCGTTTCCTCGCCCATCTTCTTCGCTTGCTTTACAAGCTCTCTTCTTCTCTCTTCCGTCATATCGGGGAATACCAAACGAATCACGTTCCCGTCGTTCGTCGGCGTAAGACCGATATTCGACTGCAATATCGCCTTTTCCACCGCCTTTAACAGCGACTTATCCCAAAGATTGATTTGTAAACACTTCGCGTCCAACGCCGAAACGTTGCCAAGCTCTACGAGCTTGCTCATACCGCCGTACGCTTCTACCTCTAATCTGTCCAAAATACGGGGGTTCGCTCTGCCCGTACGAATCGCACCGTAATCGTTTTCCAACGCGCGAATGGAATTTTCACACTTTTCTTCCAGCTCGAACATCATCTCTTCAATCTTTTCGTTTTCAATCATTTTTTTATCTCCTTTTTTTGTTATTTTTATACCTTAATCATAGTCCCTAAACTTTCCCCGCACACCGCGCGCACGATAGAGTTCTCCTCGTTCAAACCGAACGCCAGCGTGGGCACGTTGTTCTCCATACACATCGTCGCCGCCGTGAAATCAATCACCTTTAAGCCCTGATTGATAATATCGGCATACCGCAAGCTTTCGTACTTCTTCGCAAACGGGTTGGTTTTGGGGTCGGAATCGTAAATGCCGTCCACGTTCTTTGCCATGAGCAAAATATCCGCGTCGATTTCACACGCCCGAAGCGCCGCCGCCGTGTCGGTCGAACAATAGGGATTGCCCGTTCCGCAAGCGAAAATCACGATACGCCCCTGCTCGAAATGGCGCAGAGCCTTACGCAGAATAAACGGTTCTGCAAGCGATACCATATCCAAAGCAGTCTGCACGCGCACGGGCACACCGCGCTGTTCAATGGCGTCCATCATTGCAAGCGAATTCATAACGGTTGCAAGCATACCCATATGGTCGGCAGTAGTGCGGTCCATATTCGTACCCTGTCTTCCGCGCCAGAAATTCCCCCCGCCGATGACCAAGCCGACCTGCACGCCCATATTGTGCAATTCAACGATTTGTTCGACGACGGGCGCAATCACTTCGTGATTGAGTCCGAAACGCTGGTCGCCCGCAAGAGCTTCCCCCGACAGCTTTAAAAGCACTCTCTTGTAAATAGGTTGCATAATAGCGATTCCTCCTTAGGTGTTTACGGTATTTTAAGACGAACCCCGTCCGTATAAAAGCCCGCAATCATTCATTTTAACTATTATACCATATTTCTTGCAAGAAAGCTATACAATGAACGAAAAAAAATAGCAAAAATACGAAGTTTTTTGTAAAAT
>JAZNDR010000032.1:0-20553 GCA_045588185.1 Candidatus Scatosoma sp.
AGCTTGGTTACGACTTTGCTGTTATACATAGGATCGGGCAGAACGTCTCTCTTCGGGACATTACCTCTTCTAGGCATAGTGTTTTATCCTCCTTTTAATAATTTTGATAAGGGCTTTACCCTTCACAGTACAGCTATCGCGCGCTTTCCTAAATATTTGAAAGGTGCGAATCTTCTGCAACTCCCGTTGCATACTGCCTACTTTAATTCGGGGCTTTCGAGCTATATTCCGATTTACAAGTAGGTCTTTTGCGTTTTGGTTTCTTAGTCTTAAAACGCAAGCGACTTTCGTGTTTTTAACGGGCTTCCGACGCCCGTCGATAAGCAAATGCTTTCGATGTTTTCAGCTGTTCCTAATCTTACTTAGGGCGTTTTGCGCCGTATTTCGAACGGGACTGCTTACGCTTTGCTACGCCAGCCGTGTCGAGTGCGCCGCGAATGATGTGATAACGTACACCGGGCAAGTCCTTAACACGTCCGCCTCTGATCAGAACAGAGCTGTGCTCTTGAAGGTTGTGACCTTCACCGGGAATGTAGACCGTACCTTCTTGCTTGTTCGTAAGACGTACACGTGCGATCTTACGCATAGCGGAGTTAGGCTTCTTGGGAGAAGTCGTGGTTACGGACAAACATACGCCGCGTTTTTGAGGGCAGTTATCCAGAATAGGACTCTTGGACTTGTAAGTCAACTGCTCTCTGCCCTTTTTAATGAGCTGATTGATAGTAGGCATAATTTGACCTCCTTGTAAAAATTTTGGAATATATTTTTCCCGAAATTGCCCTTATCGCAATTTCAAAGAAAGCAAAGTTACCGTTGCGGCTTGTCCGCTACGCCTCGCTTTTGCAATTTGTTTTCTGCAAAAGGGCATAGTACACCCAACGCCACAACGGTATTATTTTAGCATTTTTTATTTGGCTTGTCAACTGTTTGAAAGCAATTTCCTGAAATTTTTTCCAAACTCTTTTACAGGCTTTCCAGCTGTGCTACGCACTTCGCTTTCATATCCTGATATTTCTTCACTTTCTCGCGTTCCGCATCCACAAGTTTTTGCGGTGCGCGCGATACGAAGTTTTGATTTGCGAGCTTGCTCTCCGCGCGCTCGATTTCCCCGTCGATACGCTCGATTTCAGCGGAAAGTCTTGCTTTTTCCTTTTCGATATCGACGAGCTCGCCCAACGGAACGTAGATTTGCGCAATTTCCGTTACGGCGGAAACCGTCTTGCCCTCTACTTCCGACGCATTTTCTATTAAGGTCATTTCACTTGCGCCCGAAAGCTTTACGATACAGTCTTTATTGAGCTGTAAAAGGCGTTTGTTTTCGGTAACGATAAACAGTTCAACCTTTTTAGAAGGGGGACATTCGGCGTCCTTTTTCATGGCGCGGACGGCTTTGATTATCTCCATAACCCCCTCGAACGCCTTGGCTTCCTTTTTATAGGACGCCTTATAGTTATATCTGGGGAATTCGGAAACCATAATACTGCCTTGGGTATTAGGCAGATTTGCGTAAATTTCTTCCGTTACGAAAGGAATGAACGGGTGTAACAGTTTGAGCGCGTTTTCCAAAACGAAGCAGAGTACGGAAAGCGCGTCCGATTTTCTACTCTCGTCCTCGCCGTAGAGCGCGGGCTTGGAAAGCTCGATATACCAGTCGCAGAAATCGTCCCAAACGAAGCCTGTAACGAGGTCGCTGGCAACGCCCATTTCGTATTTATTGAGGTTGGTGGTTACCTCGCGGATACAGTTTTGTAATTTCGCGATAATCCATTTATCGGCAGGCGCAAGCTTGACCGTTTCGATCGGGGATATCTTTTTCCCCTCTGCGTTCATCAACACGAACCGCGCCGCGTTCCAAAGCTTATTGATAAAGTTTCGGCAAGATTCCACTTTCGTATCCGAATAGCGGGTATCGTTCCCAGGGGCAACGCCTGTGAGCAACGACAAGCGGAGCGAGTCTGCGCCGTATTTTTCGATAACTTCCAGAGGGTCGATACCGTTCCCAAGCGATTTGCTCATTTTTCTGCCCTGCTCGTCACGGATAATGCCGTGAATGAGTACGTCGTGGAAAGGCACTTTGCCCGTGTGTTCTATACCCGAGAAAATCATTCGGGAAACCCAGAAGAAAATGATGTCGTAGCCCGTTACGAGTACGTCGGTGGGATAGAAATATTTATAATCGTCCGTGATATCGGGATAGCCGAGCGTAGAGAAAGGCCAAAGCGCGGAAGAGAACCAAGTATCGAGCACGTCCTCGTCCTGCTTTAAATGTTTACTGCCGCAAACGGGGCAAACGGTAGGGTCTTCCTTTTCACAAACGATTTGTCCGCAGTCCTGACAATACCAAACGGGAATACGGTGTCCCCACCAAAGCTGACGGGAAATACACCAGTCGCGTACGTTTTCCATCCAGTTATAATAGGTTTTGGAGAAACGTTCGGGAACGAATTTCACTTTATTGCGCATAACCGCGTTGATAGCGGGTTTTGCAAGCGGTTCCATTTTTACGAACCACTGTTTGGAAACGATCGGCTCAACCGTCGAATGGCAACGGTAACAATGTCCAACGTTATGCGTATGCGCTTCCACTTTTACGAGGTTGCCGAGCTGTTCCAAATCGGAAACGATCGCCTTTCTCGCCTCGTATCTGTCCATACCGTTATACTTGCCAGCAAGCGCGTTCATCGTGCCGTCGTCGTTCATAACGCGGATAACGGGCAGGTCGTGGCGGTTGCCCACTTCGAAGTCGTTGGGGTCGTGCGCGGGCGTAATTTTTACGCAGCCCGTACCAAATTCAGGGTCTACGTACTCGTCCGCAACGACGGGAATTTCCCTGTCCGTCAAGGGCAATTTTAAAGTTTTGCCAACGAGGTTTTGATAGCGTTTATCGTCAGGGTGTACCGCGACCGCCGTATCGCCGAGCATCGTTTCGGGACGGGTGGTAGCCACGATAACGTCGGCTGAGCCGTCGGAAGCGGGATAGCGTAAATGCCAGAAATGCCCGCCCTCTTCGGCGTATTCCACTTCCGCGTCCGAAAGTGCGGTTTTACAGCAGGGACACCAGTTGATAATTCTGTTCCCCTGATAGATAAGTCCTTTTTTATAGAGGTTGACGAATACCTCGCGCACGGCGCGGGAGCATTTTTCGTCCATTGTGAACGCTTGGCGGGACCAGTCGCACGACGTACCCATTTTACGCTGTGGGAGCATAATACGCCCGCCGTACTGTTCTTTCCATTCCCAAGCGCGTTTTAAGAAGCCATCTCTGCCGAGGTCGGCTTTCGTGAGCCCTTCCGACTTCATTTTTTCTACGATTTTAACTTCCGTTGCAATCGAAGCGTGGTCGCAGCCGGGAAGCCAAAGCGCGGCGTAGCCTTGCATACGCTTAAAGCGAATCAAGGTGTCCTGCAAGGTTGCGTCCATCGCGTGCCCCATATGCAGCTGCCCCGTAATATTGGGGGGCGGCATCATAATGGTGAACGGAACTTTATTTTGGTCTATCTCCGCGCGAAAATATCCCGACTGTTCCCAGTCGGCGTAAATTCTATCCTCGAAGTCTTTGGGGTTGTACGTCTTTTGCATTTCCATAATTCGTCTTCCTCGTTTTACTCTTTTGACCGCTTATCATATCCTGTCCGCAAAAAGGCAGGGTACGTATTATTATAGTACTTTCGAAAGCGATTGTCAATTATTAACGGGCACTCATATAATATATTATTCTAAAATTTTTTCAAAATCGGAGACTACCACCATGAAAAAAATAATCAAAACGCTTTGCGCAACTCTTATCACCTGTTTCACCGTTTTGCCCGTATCCGCCTGCAAGGACGACGGCGCGGACGGCATTAAAACTTTACAAATCAACGAAGTAACGCATTCCGTGTTTTACGCACCCTTATATCTTGCCGATAAGCTGGGATATTTCGAGGAAGAAAATATCAAAATCGAACTTACCAACGGCGGAGGCGCGGATAACGTTATGTCCGCTGTGCTTTCGGGCGACGCCGACATCGGGTTCTGCGGTCCGGAAGCGGCTTTATACGTACTTATCGGCGGTTCGTCCGACGTACCCACGGTGTTCGGGCAATTGACGAAGCGCGACGGCTCTTTCCTCGTATCGAGAAAACCTGAACCCAACTTCAAATGGACGGACCTTAAAGGCAAGGAAATCCTTGCAGGGCGCAAGGGCGGCGTACCCGCTATGACTTTCGAATACATTTTAAGCGAAAATAATTTAGCGGACGGCGTAGACCTTACCTTAAATTACGACGTGGCGTTCAACCTGATGACGAGCGCGTTTGAGGCTGGCACGGCGGATTATTGCACGATGTTCGACCCCGTTGCCTACGAATACGAAGCGGCAGGCAAGGGTTACGTAGTCGCGTCGGTAGGCGAGGCTTCGGGCGAAGTTCCCTACACCTGCTTTATGGCGAAAAACTCGTGGCTGGAAGATAATAAAGCCACGGCGGAAGGGTTCTTACGTGCCGTGACGAAAGCGGTAAAATTCGTAAACGAAAGCGCGCCTGAAACGGTAGCCCCCTATCTCGTTTCCTACTTCGAAGGCACGAGCGAGAAATCAATCGCCGCGTCCGTGAAACGGTACCGCGATATCGACGCTTGGCGAACGGAAATGACGATGACGGAAGCAAGCTTCAACCGTTTACAGGATATTATCGACAACGCGGGCGAGCTGGAACGCAGAGTACAAATGACTGAGCTCGTCGATAACTCGTACGCAAACAAAGTATATCGCGAGGTATACGGAAAATAAATCTTATGTAAGAAATACGCACTGGAAGGAATACGCAAATGAAAGAAGTTTTACGCTTTGAAAACGTTTCGATGCACTATCACAGTAAACAGGGCGAAACGGTCGCCGTGGAAAATATGAATTTTTCCGTTTCCGAGGGAGAATTCGTGGCGATCATCGGCCCGTCCGGTTGCGGAAAAACCACCTTACTTTCGCTTGCGGCGGGCTTGCTCCCGCCGACGGCGGGCAAGGTGAGTTCAAACGGCTGTTCGTTTGGGTATATGCTGCAAAAAGACGAGCTGTTCCCTTGGCGGACGATTGAAAAAAATATCTTTTTGCCGTTGGAAATCAAACGCACCGACACGCAAGAGCACCGCAACCGTGCGCTTGCGCTTGCCGAAAAGTACGGCTTAAAGCAATTTTTAAAAAGCTACCCCTCGTCCCTTTCGGGCGGTATGCGCCAACGAGCCGCGCTCATACGCACGCTTGCCGTTGACCCCGACGTATTGTTGCTTGACGAACCTTTTTCAGCCTTGGATTACCAAACTCGGCTGTCCGTCTGCGACGACGTATATAAAATTATTAGAAACGAGCGCAAGACCGCGCTTTTGATTACGCACGACATTAGCGAGGCGATTTCGGTTGCGGACCGAATTTTGGTCTTATCCCGCCGCCCCGCAAGCGTCGTGGCAAGCCACACTCTCGACTTCCCCGAAAACGAACCGTTGAAACGACGGGAGAACAAGGAGTTTTCCAAGTGGTTTGAAGTACTTTGGAGGGAATTGAACGTATGAAGAACGAGAAGAATTATTCGAAAGAACACCTCTCTTACTTAAAAGGCGTACGCAGAAAAACCGTGCTCGTGAATATTGCGCGCGTTGCCATTCTCTTCGCCTTTTTGCTGATATGGGAGCTTTCCGCCCGCTTCGAATGGGTGAATCCGTTTATCACGAGTTCTCCCTCTCGCATCGCGAACACGATTGCGGATTTATATACGAACGGCACGCTTTTCTATCACGTGGGCACTACGCTTTGGGAAACGCTTTTGGGGTTTGCCGTTGCCGTGGCGCTCGGGTATACCATAGCGCTTTTGCTATGGTGGAGCGAGGCGTTCCGCCGTATCTCCGAACCGTATTTCGTCGTTTTGAACGCATTGCCGAAAATCGCACTCGGACCGCTTATCATTATTTGGTTCGGTACGGGAAGTAAGGCAATCGTCGTTATCACCGTGCTTATCGGTTTGATCGTCGCGATCCTCAATATGCTCGGCGGATTTATGTCCACGGACGAAAACAAGCTGTTGTTGCTGCGGTCGATGGGCGCAAGCAAGTGGCAAATATTGATAAAGCTGGTTATCCCCTCATCGTTGCCGAATTTCATTTCTATGCTGAAAATAAACGTCGGTATGGCGTGGATAGGCTCGATTATGGGCGAATACATGGTATCGAAAGCGGGGATAGGTTATCTTATCGTGTACGGCGGTCAGGTATTTAAGCTCGACCTCGTAATGAGCGCGGTATTTATTCTCTGTTTGCTCGCCGCGGTAATGTACGCCTTAGTCGCGCTTTTGGAAAAGCTCGTTATTAAAAATCAGAAATAACGCATAACCCCCGTTTTCCGAAAACAGGAAAACGGGGGTTATTACCGTGCAACGCAACGCCTTTTAGCCTTTTACGGCACCGCTCGTAACGCCTTCTACATAGTAGCGTTGCATACTCATAAACAGCGTAACGATGATTGCTCCCACCACAAACGCGCCCGCACAAAAGACGGTAAAATTGTCGTTGAAGCTGTTTTTTTCCGCGTTTATCATTTTATAAAGCCCCAGCGATACCGTATATAATTCACGATCGCTGATAATCGTGTTTACGAAAATGAAATCACACCAAGGCGAAATAAAGGAAGTGAGTACCGTGTACACGATAATCGGCTTCGCAAGCGGTAAAATTATCTTCCAAAACACGATAGGCTGGCTTGCGCCGTCAAGTATCGCCGCTTCTTCCATCGCGCGCGGTACGGTGTCGAAAAAGCCTTTACAGATATAATACGAGAGTGCCGCGCTTCCCGAATACACTAAAATCAAAGCCAAGAGCGAGTTGGTAAGTCCCATCGCCTTTAAGATAAAGTATACGGCAATCATACTCATAAACCCTGGGAACATACCCAGCACGAGCAGGACGTTCATAATCGGTTTACGCAAGCGGAAACGCATACGCGATAAGGCGTAGCTGACCATTAGGATAAACGCCGTCGAAAGCGCGCAAGAGGTTACGGAAACGAGTATGGTATTGAGTAACCATTTTGTGAACATCGTTTCGCCGAACAACCGAGAAAAATTTGCAAAGCCGAGTTGCAGTCCGTCGGGGAATAAGGTGTTGATGATACCCGTTGAGGGAGTTACTCGAAACGCCGTATAGATAAGATAGCCGATCGGCAACACCCAAGCGACGCCTAAAACGGCGAGGAGTGCATAGGTGAGCGCATTGGACGCGCGATAGCGGAGTTTTGCCAAATTTCTGTTTTTCATTGAAAGGTATCCTCCCCTTTTGCCGACGAGGTCTTGTTATAAGTGATAAGCGAAAGTACCGCACTGATAACGAAAATGACGATACCGATTACGGACGCGACGTTGTATTTCGGGTTTTGGTCGGTCGTTAAACGGTAGAGCCAAGTTACGAGCAGGTCGGTGGATTGCGCCTGCGAACCGCCGCCGTAGTACAAATTATCGACGGGTCCCCCGCCCGTGAGCAGCCATATCACGTTAAAGTTATTGATATTGCCCACGAATTGCGTAATGAGATAGGGCGTCGTAACGTGAAGCATATACGGAAGCGTAACGCTCATAAATATCCGCACGGGCGAAGCGCCGTCTATCCGCGCCGCCTCGTAATAGTCGGTGGGGATATTCATTAAGATTCCCGAGCACATTAAAAGCGTGTACGGTACGCCTATCCAAATATTGACGAGAATAATCATCAGTCTTGGAAGCAGGGAAAAATTCCGTTGGTCGGTAAGCCATAGAATATTCGTGCCTAAAATTTTATTCAAGATACCGTCGCCGTCGAGGATTTTTTGCATTAAAAGCAGGGTAACGAATTGCGGAACGGCAATAGCGATTACGAACAGCGTTCGCCAAAGCGCTTTCAGCTTTATCCCCTTTTTTTGTATCAACAGCGCAATAATAAGCCCTAAAAAGTAATTGGTAAAGGTGGCAAAAAACGCCCAAACGAAAGTCCAAAGGAGTACGCGCAAAAAGACAAACGCAAAGCCCGTTGTTCCGCCCGACAAGGAAAAGAGCGTGGCGAAGTTGGAAAAGCCTACCCAGTCGAAAAGCTTACCGGGGGGCATATGCGCGTAGTCGTAGTTGGTAAACGCGATTAGCACCATAAAAACGAGAGGCATTACGGTGAATACGAGCAGCCCCACGAACGGCAAAATCAACAGCGGGACGTAAAAGCGTTCGTTTAAAAGGATACGAACGTCAGCTCGGAAAGAGCGCACTTCTTCGCCCTTTTCTATCCGTTTATCGTTTTCGTAACTGCCCCGTATATTCATTGCCCATATCGCGAGAAAAACCACAACGAGTACGAGCGTAACCACACCGTATAAAAGTATCAAGAAGCTGTTATCGCCCTGTACTTTTTCAAAAATTTGCAATTCCTCGTTCCAAATTTCGCCCGAAAGCCTTGTACCTAAATTCCCCGAAAAAAGGTGTGCGATATATCTTCCGCCCAGCAAAATCATAAACACGAGGAAGCCCGCTTGCGTAATCAAATACGCAAGTCCTTTTACAAGCTGTCCGCGCGCGATTTGCCCGCAACCCATGAAAAAGAAGGAAAGGCGCGTTGCGTACGAGCCGTTTTTAAACGCCGTGCCTAATTCCTTTAAGGCGTTCGGTTTTACCGTTTTTTTACTCTCCGTTTTTTGCATGCGCGCCTCCCTATTTACTGCCTGCTTTTATTGTTGCGAGTTCGTTTGCGTATTCTTTTCAATTGCGTCCACGCAAGCTTTTAATTGGTTTGCGAGGTTAAAGCTTCCGTTCTGCGCGCCTGCAATCATTGCCGCGCCAAGCCCTTCCATAGGCACCCAAAGAGTGGACGGTACGCCCTTTTGCGTTTTACTGTAAGCGAGCTGTTTTGTGATTGCTTTCGCGCAAATATCCGACTGCACACGCTCGTCCGCCCGTGCGTCCTCGTCCGTCGGCACGAAACCGCGTGCTTCAAAGTGCTTCACTTGATTTTCCTTGTTCGTATAAAACTCTGCAAAATCCATTGCGTCCGTTTTATTTTTGGAGTAATTGTTTACACCCATCAGCTTATAGCCTGCAAACGCTACGAGCTGTACCTGTTCGGGATTTGTTCCCCTATTCAAGGTATAAGTGGGAAGCTTTGCCGCGGCGAAATGCTCGCCAAGAGAAGCCTCTATCGCGGTTCTGTTCCAAGTTCCCGAAGCCGCCGCAATAATAGAGCCGTCGTTAAAGCCCGCCGTAATTTTCGAATCGTCCGCGTCGGCTTTTACCCTCGCGTCTTTCACAAGCTCCCACATCGCTTGCGTAACCGCAACACCCGTTTCGTTATCGAAGTCGCAGGTAATTTTCGTTTCCGCAAGGTTATCGTCGTAGGTTACTTCGTAGCCGAGATTTTTACCGAAATAGAAAGCGGAAGTATACCAGCCGTCTTTCATAGGATACGCAAATTTTTTACCGCCCGAGCACTTTGCCAAGATACCGTCGATACTGGAAACGTCCGTTTCCGTTAAAACGGATTTATTATAATACAAGAAAAAGGTGTTGTCCGTATACGGCATACCGTATACCCCCTCCTTGCCTTTTACCGTTGCCGTTACCGAATCAATCGAGTCGTCCGAATTTGCTTTTTTTACCCGTTCCAACCGTTCGCCTGCGATTTGCGCGAGCGCGTCGCCGTTGAGTAATTTACTCAACTGATCGTTTAAGCAGGAATACACGTCCGCCGCCGCTTCCACGTCGTTCAGCACGCGCGTTGCCACGTCGTTTTCGCCTTGAATATCAATGACGATTTCATAGTTTTTATCGGGGTGCTTTGCTTTGAAATCTTCCGCGACCGAGGTGGCGAACGCTTTATCCGCTTCCGACACCCAAACAGTGAGCTTCACCTTGCCGTCGTTTCCGCCGCCCGTTTTACAACCCGCAAAACTGAACGCCGTCAGCATTGCCAGTACACCGCATACCGCCTTTACCGTTTTTTTCATTTTTTCCTCTCCTTCTCGCCGCAAGCCGTTTGTCGGGCGATCTTTTTTCTTTTAGTTTTTCTATCTTTCCGCCTTTTTATTCGTGTAAAAAAGAAAAAATCCCACTCCGTGAAAGAGTGGGACAGTATTCAAAATAGATTTATTTTATCTTTGATATTCTTCCGTCATCGCTTTGAGCCACGCCGCCTTGCGTTTCTTGAAATCTTTAAGCGTAAAACGGAAAGTCCAGTTATTGCCCGAAACGGTAGACGGCGCGTTAAGCCGAGCTTCGTTGCCAAAGCAGAGTATATCGTGCATGGGCACGATAACGGTGTTTGCCTTGGACGCCATTAACAATCGAATCACGCTTTCACATTCTTCCTCGATTGTTTCCGTTAGATACGGCGTATCCATTTCCAAACACTGCTTTTCGAGTTCCGTTTCAAATTCTTTGCGCGCTTTCGTATCGAGGTTTTCGATATACGCGCGCAGAGTATCGTTGTCGTGCGTACCCGTATACGCCACGCTGTTTTCATTGTATCGGCTGGGCAGGTATTCGTTTTCGGGATTGCCGTCGAACGCGAACACAAATACTTTCATACCTGCATAGCCCGTTTCTTTCAACAATGTGCGCACGCCGTCGTCAATAATTCCCAAATCTTCCGCAATAATCGCGTAGTGTTTCATATCTTTAAACAGCGCGGATTTAGGTCCGTCCAGCCATTCCCCCTCTCTCGCCGTTTCCGCATCAGCAGGGATTGCGTAAAATCTATCAAACGCGCGGAAGTGGTCGATTCGGACGATATCGAAAAGAGAAAAGTTGTAGCGAATACGGTCTTTCCACCATTGATAACCGCTTTTTTTGAGCTTTTTCCAGTCGTACACGGGGTTACCCCAAAGCTGTCCGTCTTCCGAAAAGGCGTCGGGCGGTACGCCCGCGCGCATAGAGGTATTGCCTTTTTTATCGAGCATGAACAGGTCTTTGCGGTATTTCCAAGCTTCCACACTGTCGCACGCGAGATAGATAGGCATATCCCCCATAATTTCAATATCCTTGCCGTGCGCGTAATCGCGCAACGCGTTCCACTGTTTTAAGAACAAATATTGCGTAAATTCCCAAAAATATATTTCCTCTTGGTTTTCGCGGATATAGGCTTCTTCCGTTGTTTTGCCGTAAGTTTTATACGGTTCAGCCCACTGCGAAAACGGCGCGTAACGGAAGCGTTTTTTTAAGGACATAAACACCGCAAAATCGCGGTACGCACCCCGTTCGATAAACGCTTGCCAAGCGGGCGTAGTTTTATCGAAATTCGCGTATGCACGCTTTAATATTTCGACCTTACACGCAAACAGTCTGCCGTAATCCACCCGCCTTTCGTTGTCGCTCCAAACGATATTTTCGTAATCGGACTTTTCCAGTAAGCCCTCCTCGCAGAGTAAATCGAAGTCAATGAAATAATAATTGAGTGCGTCGGAAGCGCAGGATTGATAGGGGCTGTCGCCGTAGCCTGTGGGCAAAAGGGGTAACACCTGCCATACTTTCATTCCCGCCAAGGCGAGCCAGTCGATAAACGCGTACGCGCCTTTGCCGAGCGTGCCTATCCCAAAGGGAGAGGGCAAAGAAGATACGGGCATCAATACGCCCGCTCTCCGTTTTGTGTTCGTGGTTTTTTCGTTGGTATTCATACGCATACACCTACTTACGCAGAAATTTCTCTTTCACTACTATGTTCCGTTTGGACGCTTTTTATGCCGTAGCGATCCGTGAAAGCAATTTTCTTTCGAATTTCGCAACGCCTGCAACAGGCTCTTTGTTTAACAGTTCTTCCGCTTGCGTTTTCAAATCCCCGACTGCATCCGCTTTTCCAAACGCGTTACAGTACGCCGCAAGCACGCGCTTTGCCGTCGCGCTGTCGCTTTGTAAAAAGTTCCTGCAACATTTTCCACAAGCCTCCGCGCCTTCGAAATCTTGAAGCAGGGAATGGATATAAACGAACTCTGCCGAAATTTTCTCCCCATCCGTTTCGGGTAGGTATTCCTGTACGCAAACGGTCAGGCGGTTTAAGCAGTCCGCCGCTTTTTCGATATTTTCTTTATCGAGATAATAACGGTATTTTAAATCGAGCATTACGGCAAAAAGAGGCTCGTCCTCGGCAAGCTGGGGCAGGTCAAAATACAGTGCTTCGTCGATTTCGCCGTAGCTTTTCCCCTCGAAAAGCCCCCCTTGTATCGTCATTGCGGCGAGCATATTCTTCTCTGCGGCGTAACCCTTTTTTAAGCCGATATACACGAGCATATCCGTTTTTCCGCTTGCGTATTCAAAGGGTAAGGCATTGAGCAAAAACAGATAAGCAAGGTACGGTATCATTCCCCAAAACACGAAATTCGTTGTACCAAGAAGCGAGCAAATAAGCGCAGTGGCAAGTATAACGACAAGCAACACTCCGCTAAAAATCAATCCGCCGAGGGTGTACAAGGACGCGCGCTTTTGCATATTCAAGCTTGTTTTAGGAATAGCCTGCGTTTCGTCCGCGCGGAAAGGCGAAGCGAAACCGAAGCGGTTTTTCCCCTCTTTTTCATAAATTTTAAAGCAAAAAAATTTGCTGTACATAATCCGCATTTTGCCAAGTTTGGCAAAGGCGATATGTCCCAGCTCGTGGAAAACAGGCGCAAGGAAAAGGCTTACCGCCAAACCGACGATATCCTCGATCGTACTATCCAACCCGCTTTGCCATGCAAGGTAAAAGGTAAACAGCACGCCTGCCGATAATAAAATTGTGCATACGACGGCGAAAGCCGACGAAACGCGTGTGTTTCTCATACCGTAAATCCTTTTTTAAGGGCGTAGCCCTCTAAATTATCCCGATCGCTGACGGTGAGCTTTTGCAAGGAAAAGCGTTCCATAATACGAGCGAGCCACAGCGCACCGCCTGCGATGACGTCCGCTCTGCCTGCGGGCATACAGGGCAGTGCCGCGATTTCTTCGGTGGGCATAGCTAACAGCTTGTCCGCTAAATCCTTGACCTCTTGCACGGAAATTTCCGCACCCGTGATTTTATCCGAGGAATATTCCGTCAAACCAAGCACCTGCGCAGCGACCGTTGTCGCCGTACCGCCTATCGCGTAGGCGCGCGTGCCGATAGGAATCTCCCCGTACTGTTTTTCCGCCGTTTCCATAGCGGAAAGCAATTTATTTTTATCCTTTCCGCAACCGTCTTTTAATCGTACCACGCCGATATCGACGCTTTTTTTATACACCGTTTCGCCGTTCTTTCGCACGACGATTTCCGTGCTTGCCCCGCCGATATCTATCAGCATACCGTCGTCATTCCCCAGCGCGCCGAGAATGCCTATTTCCGCTTCCGTTTCCCCGTCGATAATCTCCACTTCCAAACCGCAAAGCTCTTTGACTCGCAAAAGGAAATCGTTGCCGTTTTCCGCCGTGCGTGCCGCTGCCGTGGCAAAGGCGAGCGTGATTTTCGCGCCCTCGGTTTTTGCTTGGGCATAAAAGCGGGACACCGCTTGCGCCGAGCGTTCGATTGCTTCCGCTTTTAAGCGTTTGGAAGAAGCGAGTCCTTCGCCCAAGCGAGTGGTTGCAAGCGTTTTATATAAAACTTTTCCGTCCGCCACTGTCATAAGGCGAACGGAATTCGAGCCGATATCTATTACGGCGTACTTTTTCATTATTTATCTCCTTGTTCGTATACCCAACCGTTTTCAACGGCAAGCAAAAACATATTTGCTTCGTACCATTCGGCGTCTAACTCCGCGTTTTGCTTTTGCTCGGTAAGCGTGGCAATCTCCGTTTCAAGCTTTTCTTTACGGCGATCCAAAACCCCCATCGTTATCCATTGATAAATTAAAACGGAAAGCAAAATCACGAGCAAAAGCGTTGCCGCCGCAACGACCGCCGTAATTGTTTTTCTCATTTTATCCTGCGTCATAATCTGTTACCCACCTCTTTGGAAAGAGTTTTTTCTCGATTTTTCGCCTTTTTTATCCATTTGGTCACTTTATTATAGCATAGATTTTTTAAAAAGGCAACTATTCTGTGCAAAGTTTTTAAATATAATATCCCGCCCGTAAGGTATCCTATCCACATATATACCCGAAGTGCAGGGAAATGAAACAGGTACGCCGCCGCAACCGAAATCACCGCAAATACTATCCAAAACGCGATATCGAATATTCCGCCGAGTACTTTGTTTTTTCCCCTATCGCATCCGCAAAGAAAACGGAGAAAGCTGAAAGGCTCGTACAAGATACCGCCGAGAAAGCCGATAAACAGGCACAGCCCGAACACGGCAAACTGATTTTGCGTATCCATTTAACGGAAGAGTTTTGCGGCAAAGCTTTTACCGCCGTAGGAAACGCCCGAAATATTCCCTTCCGCCAAAAAAGTGCCGTTTGATTTGGAAAAGCCCGTGATTTTGAGGTTCGTACCCGCCACGTGCATTTTTTCTCCGCCGTGGAGCGCAAGCACTATCTTTACCTCGGAAAACGCCGTAACGCTTTCCACGCCGTCTACTTTGATATTCTTCCTGTGTTCAATCAATACTGAATGTTGAAAATTTTGTTCTTGCATACCGTATCATATGCGAGAGAAAATTTTTTATTCTATTCTTTTTCGAATTTTTCCAAAAACGAGTGTTTTTCTCCGTTTTGCTTGTATTCCGCCAGCGTGTCTAACTGCACGTTGTGAATACTTTGAAAAATATTATTTTCGATATTCGGATTTTCCTTTTTAAGCTCTGCAATCAACGCTTTTACCCGTTTGCGAGCGGAAAAGGTATCATCGTCGCCGCCCGTCAGCTTTTGCGTGAATTTGCAAGCGCAGGCGATAAAATCCAATCCGTTGTGCTCTTTCCAACGCAAAATATCGTTTTCAAGTACGCAATACAGCGGACGAATTAGCTCCATTCCGTCGAAATTCGTACTCTTTATCCTCGGCAGCATACCTTGTAACTGTCCGCCGTACAGCATACCCATAACCGTCGTTTCGATAACGTCGCTCTTATGGTGTCCGAGCGCAATTTTATTACAGCCTAGTTCTTTCGCTTTTGCATACAAATGACCGCGGCGCATACGCGCACATAAATAGCAAGGCGCTTCCGCACTGACCGTTTCCGAAGCTTCGAAGATATCGCTTTCAAAAACCGTAATAGGGACGCGGAGCCGTTTTGCATTCTCTTCTATCTTTTTGCGGTTCGCCTCGTTGTACCCGGGATCCATTACCAAAAAAACGAGTTCAAACGGCACTTCGCTATGCTTTTGCAATTCTTGCATGAGTTTAGCAAGCAGCATACTGTCTTTACCGCCTGAAATACAAACGGCGATTTTGTCGCCCGCGTCAATCAGCTTATATTTTTTTACCGCCAACACGAACGGCGACCAAATGGTTTTACGGTAGGTCGTGATGATAGAGCGTTCTATTTCTTGGTATGTTTCCAGTTGCTTCGGCATAGTTATCCTTTATCGTATAATCAATAATTTTTCTTTTGCGCGTGTGATCGCCGTGTACAGCCACCTATTCTTTTCCTCGCCAAACGCCCAGCTTTCGTCGAATACGATCACGAAATCAAATTCCGAGCCCTGCGCTTTATGGCAGGTAACGGCGTAGGCAAATTCGAAACGGCAAATAGGCTCGTCGTGAACGGCACGGAAACGGTGCAACATAGCAAAATTCCCCTCGTGCACGACCGTTCCGTTGGCAAGCTTTACCGCTCTGTCCCCGTAAAAATGCCGATACTCGCCGTGGGTAAATATCGCCGTATCAAAGGGCACGGAAATGCTTTCTTGCATAAAATCGGGCTGAAATTCCATCGTCGCCAAATCGTCTATACTTTCGTTAATTTCGCTCGCCGTGCCGATAATGCCGTTTACCAAAAAGAATTTACCCTCTTTATCGAGTGGCTTTTCCCAGTCGTTTAAGGTACAAATGACCTTTTCCCCCTCAACGGGAAGCAGTGCGTCTTGCGGTATACCCTTATATTCGCGGATTTCCGCGTTCAGGGATAAGCGGGTTTTGTTTCTTCCGCAAAGAATTTGGTCGGCGGTTAAAAACAGCCGTTTCCTATCCGTTTTGGACAAAGCATTTCGATTGATAACGCAAACTTTATCCCCGTAGTTACCGTAGGGAATATTTTTCCCCTCGCGTGCCATTGTGGCTACTTTGATAATGGGATTATCCGCCGCCTGTCGGACGATTTCTGTCATCGTGTAATGCGGATTCACAAGAAGCGGGCAGGTGCCGTTGACGGGCGGGAGCTGTGCGCCGTCCCCGCAAAACAGGCATTTAACCCCGAAGCTCAATAAGTCGTGTAATACCGTTTCGTTTATCATTGAGGCTTCGTCCACGATAATGAGGCGTATCCTTTCGTCAATTGCGTTCCGCTTGATAAAAGACAGCTCGTTTCGTTCAATGATTTCGCCGTTCTCGTCCACGTCGAAATTTTCCTCGTCGCGGATATAAATTAAACTATGTACCGTGCCTGCCACCGTACCGCAACGCACGAGGTTCGCCGCCGCTTTGCCCGTGGGCGAAACGAATACCGCTTCCGTTCCCACTTTCAGGTGCAATACCTCGCGCACGGCGTAATCTATCAAAAAGGTCTTTCCCGTCCCGGCATACCCTGAAAGCACGAACACTTTATCGTCCGTATTAAAAAACCATTCTTCTATCAACGCCTTTGCGTTTTCTTGGTCTTGGGTAAGCGTGATTTCCATAGCTTTATTATTGTATCACATTTTTTTCCAAATTGCAAGTGTTTTTCAATATTTTTACGAACATTTGTTTGTTTTTGTCGAAACAGAATTATTTTTGTTCGAATTGGAGGATAAGCGTTTTTGTGCCAAGCGGAACAGTAACGCAAAACTCGCCGTCTTTTAAGGGAATTTGCCGTTTAAGTTCGTTGTTTTTCCCCATGGAAAGCGTGAGAGTTTCCGTTTTTTCATCGTAATGGTAGTTGCCTGTTTCTTCCCCTTTCTTGCCTGTTTTGGGGCAATAGTAAAGGGTAAAGGTTTCGTCTTTTTTCAGTTCGAGCGTGATATAGGAAAAATCGTCAAGGTATTCCTTATCGCCAAGGCGGGCGCTTTTACATTCGTAACCGCCGAGGTAGGGTTTCGTGATATCGGTTAAGCTCCCCTCTTTTAAGTTGGAAAAGGAAAAGGATAATGCCGCGAGCGAGGCAAGGAGCGAGCTTTTTAAAAGATTTCTTTTCATGCTTTCAGTTTGCTGCGGTCGGGGCTTTTTTATGCGCGAGGCGTTGCTTTTTTCGTTGCTTTGCCCGTTCTTTACGGGTGGAAAGTATTTTTTCGCTGTTCATAATCACACCGATAATAAAGCAAATCATAAGGATATACAACCAAAGCAAGAATACGATAATGGTACTTAACGCCCCGTAAAGCTTGTTCATATTGCTTATTCTTAAATAAAAAGCAAAACCGACTACTGTTACCGCCCAAAGCGACACGGTAAGCGTCGTACCTTTTAGAAAACATTTAAGGGGCATTTTATGCGGACAAATATACGCGTTTAGAAGCAAGACAAGCGCAAAGGAAAGCGCAAGGAGCAGGGTATAATCGGCAAATCGTTCCCAAACGCCTGTAATCAGGCGAGAAAAGATATAAGTGCCGAGCGCAAACAGTAGTCCGAACGCCACGACGATTGCCATGACGATAAACATTAAAGCAAGCGCGCCCAAGCGCAATCGAAATCCCTTTTTGGGGCGGTGGTAATCGTAAATAAGTTCTCCGCTACGGCGCATTTGATAAAAGAGGTTCGTTGCGGAATAGAGGGTGGTTACAAGTAAAATAACCGAAGTGCTTGCCGTGGCGTTTACCGCTTCTTTTTGCACGTATAAAAGTACCTGTTGCACGGAAGCGAATACGGAAAGCTGTAAGATTTGTTCGAAATCGATGGGCAGTTTACCAACGAGCAGCGTCAGCCAAAAGGTAAGCGGAACGATGGACATAATGAGAAAAAACACGAGCGTGCCTGCGATCGTGGTGTATTTTTTAAGCGTAAGCAATTCGTATTTTCCCTTGAAAAATTGATAGACCTTGCGTAACTTTTCCATTGTATGAGTATCGGCAATTTTGTGCTTTTTAAAACCGTGGGGCGACGGTTTTTCCACCGTCGCCCCTATTTTCTTTTGCGAACCTTTATACGTTATAGCCGTAATACCCCGAAGAGCAACGGGAACAGCGCGAACCGCACGAATACCCGTTATTGCTCTGTCCCGCACTCGAAGCGTTCGAATAGCAGTTTGCATAGCTACCCGTGTTGTTACAACCCGAGGTTACGCGGATATTGCCGCAACAATCACGGCAAATGCGTTGCGTGTTGCAGCAGGAGCAACTGTTGTTGCAAGAATTATTGCAAGAATTGTTGCAGGAATTGTTGCAGGAATTGTTGCAAGTGTTACCGAAAAGTAAATTCCAAAGCCAACAGCACGAGCAACCGCAGCTGTTACCGTTTCCGTTATTAGAGCTTACGCCCGAATTACACGTATTGCACATAGTATTTCATTACCTCTTGCGTATTTGAGGAAAAACCTCATACTACACTATATGCAACGCCCCCGCCGTTTCGTGAAACGGCGGGGGCGTAAGTTTGTGTTTTTCTATTTTAATAAAGGCTTATCGGATAGCTATTTTAATATCGCCCGTATCGGTGGCAATCTCGCATTTCCCACCCGTTAAAGTATTTGGAATTTCTTTTTCGCCCGTATCCGTATCCACAATAAATATTTTTTCCGTAAGAAGCGTACCCGTAACGTCGCCCGTGTCCGTCGTAACCGAAATTTCCGCCGCGTCGCTACCGTCGAATTTCACGTCGCCCGTGCTTCGCTCTATCAAGAATTTCCCACTTGCCACAACGCCTGTCAAAGAGATATCGCCAGTGTCCCCGTCCGAAATTAAATTTTTACAAGCTACGGTATTCATTACCGTCTTACCCGTCGATACGGAAATTTTAATATCCCCTGTGCAATCAAGATTTGCAACGGTTACTCTGCCCGTGGAAACGGAAAGGTCAAGCGTTCCTACGGAGATATTTTCTAATTGAATACCGCCCGTACTCGTTTTGATTTTTGCGCATCCAGAAATGCTTGCCTGACTTTTTACGTCGCCCGTACTAACTGAAATATCAAGACCGGTAAAAGCAAAGGCGTTCGGGATTTCGATATCGCCTGTGCTGGATTTTACCGAAAGCTGTCCGTATTCGCCTTGCTGTAAATACACCGTAATTTTCGGGGAACCGAAGTTGATACCTATATTATCGTACCACTGTTTTTTGTCTTCCACCTGCACGGTCAGCTTGCCCTCTTGCGCCGTAACCGAATGTTTCGCCTTTGTTTCTTCGTAACAAACCACTTTATTCTTTCCGTCCTTGGATACCGCAAATACGATATCCGCAGTGTCTGCAATAAAAGTAATATCTTTAATTTCTTCGGTTATTTCGTATTCGTTCGTTTCATATTTTTGAGTGCTCAACTTTTTGAAATCCCACTGATAAATAGACATTACGACCGTGAATATGATTAACCCGCTCGCAACAAGAACCGTAGCTATAATAAGCCATATTTTTTTACTCATTATATTTTCTCCTTTTTCTTAAAGCAGTTTTTAATCCAAGACGTCATTTTCTTCGTCAGCCATATAGTGCCTTTTTCCGTTTCTTTACAGCCGTGAAAGAAGAAAACGGAAAATCCGCCGCAAACAAGTCCCGCGGCAAGCATTGCCACGCCCGTCAAAGGCGCGCCCGTGCAAACAAAGACAATCGCAGATACGACGCCTGCGAACGCACAGCCTATCAATGCGCCGAACACCGCCCACAAGCAAACGAGTACCGCCCACGCCACCGCATATAACGAAAAGACTACCGCCAACCCTGCAATCGCCAAGGAAAATGCCACAGCTAACCCCGCAATACCCAAAGCAAGCCATATCGGCGAGCCAACCGCCAAAAGCACAATTTCCCAAGTTTTTCGTTGTCTTTTTAATTGTATTCCTTTTTTTCGACGATTCGCGGACGGCATATCCGTAAGCGTTTGCGAAACAATCTCGTCAACCGAGCCAACCGACGCCACCGCTTCTTCTTCCGACATTCCTTCTTCCATTCTATCGTCTATCATCTCGTTATAAAACGTCAGGCGTTCTGCTATCTCTTGTTTGGGTAAACCCGACAAGCGTTTTTTCAGCATATCTAAAAAGGTTTGTTTTTTCATTTATCAGACTCCTCCTTGGTTACGAATTGATACATCGCCATAACCTCGCTCCATTCCTCTTTAAAATCCTCTATCCGACCGAGTCCCGCTTTCGTGATGCGGTAATACTTTCTTAACCTACCCCCGTGCTCGGAAGAACGCACCGTTAGCATTTTGGATAATTCCAACCGCTTTAAAATGGTATACAGCGTGGATTCCGTCATCTCCACCCACGGCTTCATATCCTTGATAATTTTATACCCGTAGGACTCTTCGTTTTTTATTGCGGCTAATACGCACACCTCTAATATGCCCCGTTTTAATTGTATATCCACCGAATACTCCTCCTTGCGTAATACATTGTATCACGAAGTATTGTTTTTGTCAAGT
>JAZNDR010000033.1:0-4211 GCA_045588185.1 Candidatus Scatosoma sp.
CCAGTGTCCCTTGGGCGTTTCGTACAGCTTACAATTTTCTTCCGCATTCTCTTGACGGAAGATATTTTTTGCCGTTTCAAAGCCCGCTCTTACGCCGTGAATAGGGAATATTTGATCCTCTTTCCCCGTAATGGGAATAAATTTTCTCGGCGCAATCAGGCAGGCGAGGTCTTGCATTTCAAACCATTCGTATGCGTGGGGAATATAATTACACGCACAGTGGTAAATATCCATAATGGAAGTTTTATAATCGCAAAACGCACAGCTGGGCGCAACTACTTTGATACGCTCGTCGTAGCAACCTGCGTAAAAGCTTGCCGTACCGCCCCCCGAATTGCCCGTAACGGCAATTTTTGTCAAATCGCACTTATCAAAGCTTGCCAGACAATCTATCGCACGCGAAATATCCCAAACCCGTTCGCCGATAAGCGTTCTGCCGAGATTAAACGCACGGAGTGCGGAAAACGAACACATTTCGCCTTTGCGGTTTCCTGCCGACGGGCGTCTTTCTCCCATCGCCCGTTGTTCGATTGCAAGCGCGATATAACCGTTTTTAACCGCCTGCACCGCATAGGCGCCGCGAGGTTGGTAATTTTTATCGCTCTCTACACGAATTTCGCCAATAGAGCCGTACATGCCCCCTTTGTAATGCCCTTGCAGGGTAATCGCCACAGGGTATTTATCCTTGCCCGTATCGGGGATAAGCATATAGCAAGGCACAGTTGCGCCCGGCTCGCTTTCGAAAGTAAAACGGATTTGCGTATACCCGTCTTTCTTTTCTTCCTTTTCGATATCAATATTCAAAGGACAGCCTTCGGCGTTCGCTTGTATCGTATCCAAGCCCGTCAGCTCAATGAATTTCGCGCGGACGGCTTTTTTCCATTCCGCATAGTTTGTTCCTGCCTTATAACCGAGCTTTTGATTTACCTTTGCCACTAATAAATCGTGGCAATAACCGCCTTTTACCTGCATAATATATACTTCTCCTTTATTTTGCTTTTATTTCCGTTTTGCCTCTTTGCAAACAAAGCTCGAAGCATTCGCCTTGTTTTACCTCTGCGATGCGTTCCTTTCCGTTTTCCTTTACGCAAAGCATATCCGAACCGAAGTTATTAAGTACCTTTACCACTACCGCTTTCTTACTTTCGAGCAATGCCTTTTGCGTTACGCCGTCTTTCAGCGTTGCGCTGACCAACACGCCCTGATAGCTGCGCAATTTTTTAAAGGACGCTTTTTCTGCCCATTCCTCGGGCGTTGCGGGGAATACTTCGATATATCCGTTATGCTCCTGCAACAGCATTTCCTGCAACGCGTCGCAAAACCCGAACGAGCTTTCGAGCGTAAACGGACGGTAGTGCCATTGCGAGAACCCGTAATGCTTGAAATCGCCGTTCAAATGAAAACCATTGTCTGCCACGTAGCCTTTCGCGAACATTCTGAGTTTCTCGTACGCCGCCCCGCCGTTCCGCATCATCGCGCAAATTTGCGCGTACATCGGGAAAGAAAAGCCTACCCAGCAACCTGTTCCAAGAGCATCGAGCTGTGTAAGTGTATTTTCGTAAATCTGTTTATGCTCCTCACTATCGTAATTGATAAGGTGCAAGGGATATAAGCACATCATATGCGAAAAATGCCGATGCGATTCAAACAAGCTTTGCTTTTTGTCAAGCATAATGACGCCCTTGTCATTGACGGCGATATCGTCTAACTTCAATAAAATTTTTTCGTATTTTTTCGTGTCCTTACCCAAAATTTCCGCATACCCTTTTAATGTCTTATACAGATAAATCAATAGCGCAAGGTCGAAATTAGAATTCGGCTCCAAATACGCCTGAGGGGTATCGTCATAAATTTCAGGCGATGAGGTAAGAGGCAAATACAACTTACCATTCTTTTCTTCTAAAAGACTGTAAATCGCCTCGCCTACGTCCTTAAAAAACGGGTACGCACGGCTGCGTAAAAACTTTTTATCGCCCGTATACAACCAGTATTCGTCAAAGCTTTGCGCCGTCCAAATGGTCATTGTCGGCGACAGGGAATAGTGTGCCCAGCCGCCAAGCGGCTTGCCGTTTAACGAAGACATAGCAGGAATCAACAGCCCTTTAACGCCGTAAAACGAATTCGTAAATTCCTTGAATACTTCGCGTAGATTCCAAAGATAATCGATAAAGCAGCTGCCCTCTTCCATACGGTTACCTTTTAAGTACGACTGATAGGAAAGCTGAGTGTTCGTGTCGTGATGATAGTCGCCTTTCCACGGCGGCACAGAATCGTTATCCGCCGTCCAAACGCCTTGCAACGGCATCGGGTAAAACCCCTTTCTTGAACAGGACGCAAACAAGTAATAGCTTCTATAATAAGTCTTTTCAAGGAGCCTATCGCCAATAGAAATTTCCGATTTTTTCCAATAATTTTTCCACCACGCGATATGCTCGGCTTTCAGCTTTTCATAGCCCATTTCCGCCACGCTTGCAAGCTCCGCTTTTGCCGTTGCGATAAAGTCGTTATTGTCCTTGCTCGTACCGATGGTATAATAAATTTCGCTATAATCGCCGAAATCTTTTTTCAATGCTACGATACCGAACGAGAAGTTTTCCAAAGTGGGCTGTTCGTAATAGTAATAGCCGTTTTCAGCCGTTACTTTCGCACGGGGATACTGCAAGCAACCCTTACGGTCTGTTTCGCCGATACCTGAAAAATTCCCCCATCTGCCGTTTTCGTCGCCCGATAAATACATAGGAATATGTAGTTGAAGTTTATACTCTCCCCATACCCTTGCCAAACCGACGAATTTGGTCGCACTTAAAAACAATTCCGCGCGCCCCGTTTTTCCGCTGTCAATTGTCACAGTCGCCACCGCATCTTTTAACGATAAACTTGTTACAACGTCCTGCGTTTTTATACCGAAATCAAGCTCAATTCTACCCGCTGTCAATTTCGTAGGGTACGGTTCGTCCGCATAAATTATTTCAAACAATCGATCTCTTTCCTGCCAGTCCTCTTTCTTACCGCTCTTGGAAAAATTCACAAGATTTTTAAAGGTAAAGCCCTTTTCCAAGGTATGTGGGTGCGGGCGTTCGTCCCAAAGGTCCACACGGTCCACGGAAATTTTCAAAGGCGACCCGTTACCGTAAACGAGCGTACCGAGCTTACCGTTGCCAAGGGGCACGGCTTCGTCCCAGTTTTCCACACTGTGATTATAAGAGATATCGTACTTTTTTAAATTCAGCATTTTACACCTCTAAGTAAAAATTCCTTCCGTTTATCTTTTCTCAACGTTACAGGCTTTTGTGTTGAGAATATTATAACACACCCTCACCAATATTTCTATCGATATGTTGCGAAAATATATTATTTATATTCAAATATTGCGTTGTTTTTTTGCTCTTAATCTAATCATTTTACGGTTTTCTCTACAATTTTATATCAAATTTCCTACCTTTTTTATAAGTTTATTTTAATATACTTTTATGAAAAAATAAAGGAAAGCGGACACGCTTCCTCTTCTACATACGATTACCGAATAAACACAAAAAAAATTACAAGATTATCAACAAGCTTAAACAACTTTGGCAAAGCTTTGTATGTTTCGAAATATTATATTTGTCATCGATTTTCCAAGCCCCTTGAAATATACTAAATCTTAACATAATAATAACAAATATATTCTCTCCCCATTATATTATGCGAGTACAAAACGACACCTTGA
Organism: Candidatus Scatosoma sp.; assembly: GCA_045588185.1. Lineage (GTDB taxonomy): Bacteria > Bacillota > Clostridia > Christensenellales > Borkfalkiaceae > Scatosoma. The sequence continues at coordinate 3,710 of JAZNDR010000033.1, forward strand.
CTATACGAGCGCGCGCCTGCGGCGCGCGGTCAAGGTGTCGTCGCTTTTGTTTTACTCATTTGACTGACTTAAAGTCCGAAAAAACGGCGGTTTTCGCGCTGATCCGCTTGCGAAATTCCGCCGTTTTCTTTTTTCGGTTTCCCTCTTTAAGTATTTTTCGTCAATACTGCACCACAAAAGACGCCTTGTACTCCTTTGTACAGGCGTTTTTTCATTCAGCTTCTATTATTATAGATAATTATGTTGCATTTTTTATATTCCCTATTTTTTGCCGTTAGCGTTGTGGCTATTCTCGCATAGCCCAAACCAAACGTCAACGAACAAAAACTTTTGACTTATATAGAAATAGCCGAGCAGTTCTCTGCTCGGCTATTTTTATTTATTTCACAAAACTTTTTGTCTGCGGTTCCCTTTTCGTTGACTTTTGGAATTTTATTCTTTCAAGACGTCACGTTGCTTTTGGGCTATGCGCTCTTGCCCCTGCCGCTCTCGGCAAACAAAA
>JAZNDR010000034.1:0-29130 GCA_045588185.1 Candidatus Scatosoma sp.
ATTAAACCGTCTAAATTTTGTAAAAAGAACTCCTGCTCGGCAGACAAAAACTCACCGATAATCGCCGTGAAAAAGGGGGATAAATCGGGGGAATACCGTTTCCTGCTTTGCGCAAAGCGTTGCTTCAACGAAAACAGCAACGCTTTATTTTCATTGCTCGTAAAGTTGACGGCAAAGGTTTGAAACCGACTGCCGTAACGGCTGGCAACCTCGTGAATATCCCCGCGGAACGAGAGGTACGCCTCGTGCTTGCGTAATTTTTCCGCTTCGTTATCCGTCGCGCAGGATAAGCCGTTTGTTGTGGGAAAGGTAATTTCTAAATCACAGTGCTGTAAATGCCCGCGAATACAAAAGGCGTTATTATAGTACAACTCCGCGACCTGTACGATTGCGTAGTTTTGCGTTTGCACGGGCGAGAGCAATTCCCCCGTTTCCCAGTTACAAAAGGAATTTTCAAAGACGAAAGAGCGTTCGGTTTTATAAAAATTTTTCATAAGCTCATTATAGCACGGAACGCACCTTTTGTCAATATTTGAAATGACAAAAAATGATATTCCGTTTTTCTTTTTGGGATATTGTTTTCTGAAAATAGCCGTGCTATAATGAAAATACGATAATAAATAGTATGGAGGAAAAAATGGCAAAGCGTTGGTTGTTGGTTGTAGATAGCTACGAGGGCGTGAATAAAAATGCCGTCGATATGTTATCGGGCTATCTTTCGGGGCTTGTTTCATACACGTTGCCCGTACGGTACGCAAACGAACTTTCCGAAGAAGAAAGAAAGGAAAGCAATATTATCGCGGTGGGGAGAATCGAAACGCATTCTATTTTATCGGCATATGCACGGCAGGGGCTTTTCACCGTTCCTAAGCAAGAAGAGGGGTATGCGGTATTCGTGGGGAAAACGCCCGAAACGGACGAGGGACAAACGATCGCGATTGCGGGTGCGGACGAGAAAGGCGTTTTGTACGGCTGTATGCAATTCATCGGCGAATACTGCGGCGCGGTGCTTTATCAAAAAGCGGATATTTGGAGTAGGAATTGCTTTGAAAACCCGTTGGAAAGAGTATTGCCCGAATGGCAAACGAGCGGGTATCCTGCCGTCAAAACGCGTGCGATATGGACTTGGGGCTACGTTATTTACGACTATAAAAATTTCTTGGAAAATATGGCGAGGCTGCGCTTGAACGAGGTCGTGATTTGGAACGACTGCGTGCCGTTTAACGCCAAGGATATCGTGGCGTACGCGCACGCTTTGGGAATAAAAGTCGTTTGGGGTTTTGCGTGGGGCTGGGCGGTCAAATGCGCGCAAATTATGGAAGAGCTTTGCAGGGAAGAAGGCTTGCAAAAATTAAAAGAAAGCGTATTAAACACTTACGAAACGCAATACGCACAAACGGAATGCGACGGTATTTATTTTCAGTCGTTTACCGAAATGAATACGGATAAGGTCAACGGAAAATGCGTGGCGGAAATCGTAACCGAGCTCGTCAACGATATCGCGGGCGAGCTGTTGCAAAGATATCCGAACCTGCATATTCAATTCGGGTTGCACGCAACTTCGGTGAAAACGCATTTGGATATATTGCAAAAAACGGACAAGCGAGTGCATATCGTTTGGGAAGATTGCGGGGCATTCCCGTACAACTATTATCCGAGCGCGATAGAAGATTTCGACGCCACCTACGCGTTGACAGAAAGCTTGCTTACTCTGCGCGGGAAAGAGGAGCGTTTCGGCGCGGTGCTCAAAGGTATGCTTAAATTAGACTGGGGTAATTTCGAGCACCACAAAGGGAGCTATATCCTCGGCGGTCGGACGGGCGAATTTATCCGCGAACGGCAAATCAAGAAAGATAAAATTTGGAAGATTGTGCGCGGGGACTGGCTCAAAAATGCGGAATACCTGCGAAAAACGGTTGCGTTGACGGCGGAGAAGGGCAACGAGCCGATTTTAGAGGCGTTGGTCGAGGACGCAATGCTGGAAAATAAGATTGCGTTGCCCGTGGCGATCTATGCGCAAACGCTGTGGACGCCGAACGCACCGATAGAAGAAATTATTGAAAAGGCAAGTAAAAATCCGTTCGTGGAGAACGCATAAGGAGAGAAAACAATGAAAGCGATATACGAAAAATTCAAAGACGAGCTGTTAAATTCCTGCGTGCCGTTTTGGTTGCACAACGGCGTGGATAAGGAGTTTGGCGGGCTTATCAATTGCTTGGATAGGACGGGGAAGGTGTATTCGGACGACAAGAGCGTTTGGATGCAGGGGCGTTGCGCTTGGACTTTTTCTTATATCTATAATCATATAGAGAAAAAGCAGGAGTATTTAACGCTCGCCAAGAGCTGTATTGACTTTGCGCGCGAGCACTGCATAGATACGGACGGGAGAATGTATTTTACCGTTACTCGTGAGGGGGAACCGCTCAGGAAGCGCAGATACTGGTTCAGTGAAACCTTTTATATTATGGCGAATGCCGAATATTATATGGCGACGAAAGAATCGGTGTATTTAGAAACCGCGAAAAAATATTTCGATTTTGTATACGGAATGTACCGCGATCCGTCCGCCGATCCGTTTAAAATCACGCCGAAGGGGTGTGCCAAAACGCGGAACACCAAAACGCTGGCAAACCCGATGATACTCTTAAACGTAGCCTCTATCATGCGCGACGCGGATAACGGAAATTACGGTTATTACGACGCGATTATCACGGGTTTGATTGAAGATATTAAATGCTTCCATAAAGCGGAATATAAAGCGACTTTTGAAAATATCGACGCGGAAACGAACGGCGTTATTTTAAACAGCGCGCCCTGCCGAGTGATAAATCCCGGACACGATATCGAGTGTTCTTGGTTCTTGCTGGAAGAGGGGCTCAAACGGAACGACCAAAGCATTATCGACTTTGCGAAAACGGTATTCGACGAAGCGTTTGCGTTCGGTTGGGATAAGGAATACGGCGGAATTACCTATTTCAAGGATATTTTGGGCTTTCCCGTGGAAGCGTACGAGCACGATATGAAACTTTGGTGGCCGCATAACGAAACGATTATCGCCTCTTTAATGTTCTATCAATATACGGGCGATAAGAAGTATAAGGAAATTTTCGATACGGTGTGCGAGTACGCGTTCACGCATTTTTCCGATAGGGAGTACGGCGAATGGTTTGGGTATCTCCGCCGTGACGGGAAACCCACCGAGCCGCCTTGTAAAGGGCATACGTATAAAGGACCTTTCCACGTAATGCGAATGCTTGCGAAATGTCTTGTATTGCTTGAAAAATAAACGGTAAAACGAACGCCCCTGCGCAAAATGCGCAGGGGCGTTTTTATAAAAAACAATTTTAAATTTCCACCGTTTGACTTGCCAAAGCCGTGCCGTCGTTATCCGTAAAGGTTACTTCCATTGTATTCTTGTTTAAAGTAATCGCCGTGCCGATAATGCTTTCCGCGCGTACGCCCGAGCCCACCACGATAGGGTAATTATGCGGCGTCGTCGCTTCCTCGTTACCGGGCAGTAAAACGTATTCGCGGTGTATATGCCCCGTCAGCATAAACCGTATTCCCAACCGTTCTAATTCCTTATTCCAAAGCGCGTAGCATTCTCTTTCAATATCCGCGTCGTCGCCGTGACAGCGGAACTGCGGGCGCACGGGGCAGATATGACTGATAGCAAAGGTAATTTTATTTTCTCTGTCCAAACGCAGGTTTTCCAAGAAGCGGAGCTCTCTTTGGCGGAATGCGGAAAAGATATTCACGTCCCCGTATACCTTGGGGTGGGAAGAACCGAACCGCGCCATCGCGTCGTAGTTTAAATGACCGTCCCGTTTATCCTCGCCGCAATCGAGTACGATACCGTTTAAACAGCCAAGCTCGAATTGGTAATAGGTGTTTTTGCCGTTGGCGGGGAAATAATCGGTGAATTTTTCCGCGAGCTTTCCGCGGGTGTCGTGGTTGCCGCGCGCGAACAGTACGGGAACCTTACCCTTTGCCATATCGCCCACGAGCTTGCATACGTCCAAATAATGCTCGACGGCTTCCACCTCGGCGATATCGCCGTTTACTACCAACAAATCCAAATCGTCGCCGAAATATTCGGCAAGACGCGAGGCTTTGTCGAACTGATAATGCACGTCGGCAACGTGATAAATATGAATATTCTCCGTTTTTTCAAGCGGTTTGAACGCAAAGGTTTCACTTTGCGGTTCGCCCATTTGCGAGTAGTACCCTTTGCGGTCTATCGTTTCTCTGTAAACGATTGTATACGCTTTTGCTTCGTTTAAAACGCTTTGCGGAACGCGTATTTTTGCGTAATTTTTCTCCGAGCTCAACACACCCGAATTTTCTTCGTAGTACTTCTCACCTGCAATTTCCGCGAAAATAATTCCGTTTTTCGAGGCAACGGCGAGGATTTCATATTCATTGCCAATGACGAATACCGTCGGCGTACAATGTAAAAAGGACATAGCGTTTTCTCCTTATCGTTGATAAAAAAATTATAGCACCTGCGCTTTAAAAAGTCAAGGCATAAAAAGGAATTTTTATTGCAAAAAACGCACTTATTCGTATAAGATTATCGTCTATTGCAGAATTTTTAAATATTGCTTGGGGGTACAGCCGTAAGTCTTTTTAAAATGTAAAAAGTACTGTTGGGAATTATGAAACCCGCACAGCGCGTATATACTGGAAATGTGGTGCGTTGGCAAAAGCTTGACTGATTTCCGTACCCGTACGCCGTTTAGATAGGCGGGCAGACCGATACGGAAATGCCGTTTGAACAGTGAAGAAAAATAGTTGGGGGAATACCCGAAACGGCGGGCAAGCGTGTGCAGGGTAATATCTTCGGCATACTGCGCGTCGATATATTCAACGATCCGCTCTACGAGTGTACGCTCTTTGTTTTTTTGCGTTTTTACGAGCGGTACGTGTTGAAGAAAAACGCCGAGAAGCAGGTTGATAAACCCCGTAAATAAAATATCGTTACCGCAATCGTGCAGGCGTTCGAAGACAGGCAAAAGCTCGCCGTCGGTATCGTGATAGACCGCCGTGGCGGGAAGCGCACGCTCGCACGCCTTTTCAAAGGCTTCGCAGTATTGCGTAGGAACGGTTAAAACGAATTGTTCGCCGTTTTGATTCGGCGCGTAGGCGTGCGTGAGGTAGGGAGCGCATACGAGCATATCGCGGGGCGAAAGCAAGAGAGTTTCTCCGCCCACTTCGACGGTTTTTTCGTCCGAGAGCACGTATAAGATTTCCACACTGCGGTGGAAATGCGGCGCGCAAGCGTTATCCTTGCGCGCAAAATATTTTTTGTTGTCCCTGCCCGATTCGAAATACATACTTTCATTATACCGCTTCAAAACGCAAAAAGCAAATAAAACCGTAATATTTATGATAAATTCGGTAATATTTTTTAAAAAACCGTAAGAAACAAGTGGTATAATCGTATTATCAAAAGTAAGGCGGTGTAAGGAATGGAAACCACTTTAAGAAAAAGCTTGCTTGTAAAAACGCGCCCGCAGGCGCGGTGTGAAAATATCGTATCGTGGGGAAAATACCGCGTGAGCGTTTTGACGGATAGGCTGTTCCGTATCGAACGGAGCGAGAACGGCGTATTCCGCGACAGCGCCACGCAAACGGTTTGGTACCGCGATATGGACGAGCAAAAATATACCTTTACGGAAAAAGCGGATTGCGCCATTATGGAAACGGCGGCTTGCAGGCTGATACTCAAAGAGGAAAGAGCGGACTGTTTCGTGGAAACGGACGGCAAGCGTTTGCCGTTGGAAAACGACGGGAATTTATTAGGGACTTACCGTACGCTGGACGGCTGTATCGGCGGTTGGCAAATTTTAGGGAACGCGAACGCGCCCGTGCCTTTGGGGAACGGCGTGTGTTCGAGAAGCGGTGTGGCGGTTTTGGACGATTCCGCCTCGCTTACACTTGCAAAAAACGGAGAAATCATAGCGGAAAAAGCGGACGGGAGCGACGAATATATATTCGTTTACGGCGACGACTACCGCGGAGCGGTAAAAGCGTTATACCTTATCACGGGCGCGACTCCGCTCGTGCCCCGTTTTGCGCTTGGGAACTGGTGGAGTCGGTATCACGCCTATACGCAGGACGAGTATATCCGTTTGATGAACGCGTTTGAGGAGAAAGAAATACCGCTGACGGTCGCGACGGTGGATATGGACTGGCACTATTCCAAATCGGTAGACGAGGAATTTTCCGTTACCGCTTCGGGAAAAAACACCGACTATTATTGTGGAACGGACAAGCACGGCGGTTTAGGCTGGACAGGGTATACTTGGAACAAGCACCTGTTTTACGATTATAAAAAATTTTTAAAAGACCTCAAAAATAAGGGGTTACGGGTTACGCTCAATTTACACCCTGCGCAGGGAGTGCGCTACTGGGAAGACGGTTACGAAGCGATGGCGGTTGCCTTGGGAAAAGACCCTGCCTTGAAAGCGTGTATTCCGTTCGATATCGCAGATCCGCAGTTTATCAACGCTTATTTCGAGATTTTACATAAGCCTTACGAGGAGTCGGGCGTGGATTTTTGGTGGCTGGATTGGCAACAGGGCACGCAGTCGGCGACGGCAGGGTTAGACCCGCTTTGGGCACTCAACCATTATCATTATTACGATAACGCGGACGGCCGTTTTTCGCCGATGATTTTATCGAGGTATTCGGGAGTCGGGGCGCACCGTTACCCGTTGGGTTTTTCGGGGGATACGCATATCGCGTGGGAAACGCTGGAATATTTACCCTATTTTACGGCGACGGCAAGTAATATCGGCTATACTTGGTGGAGCCACGATATCGGTGGGCATCATTGCGGAAAAAAGGACGACGAATTGTTCGTGCGTATGTTGCAATACGGCGTGTTCAGTCCTATCAACCGCCTGCACGGAACGAACTCGCCGGTCATAAGCAAAGAGCCGTGGCTGTACCAAAACGGAGCGGGGCATATCGCCGCGGAATGGTTACGCTTGCGTCATAAATTGATACCGTATCTATATTCGGCTGCCCACCGTACGCACACGGACGGGCTTGCGCTTGCCGAGCCGTTGTATTACGAATGGAACACGCCCAAGGCGTACGAATATAAAACGCAGTATGTATTCGGCGGTCAGTTGCTTGTAATATCGATTGCTACGCCTGCCGAAAAGGACGGTTACGCCCGCGTTCGCGCTTGGCTTCCCGCGGGCGAATGGACGGATATTTTTACGGGCGATAAGTACCTTTCCCCCGATGGCGGAAGCGAGCGCACGCTGTTAAGGACTTTGGATCAGATACCCGTTTTGGCGCGTGCGGGCGGGATATTGCCCCTTTCGCGCGATAAAGGGAATTCGGTAGAAAACCCGCAAAAGCTGGATATTTGCGTATGGTCGGGCAAGGGGAAATTCTGTCTGTTCGAGGACGGCAGAACGAACGGAAGCGAAGCGGAGTTCGTTACGGAATTTACCGCCGATTTGACTGAAACGGAGGGGGTATGTACGCAATCACTGATTATTTCTTCGCACGGAGAACGGAGCGTGATACCGCAAAACCGAACGCTTCGCGTGCTGTTTAAGGATATTGCATGGCAAAACGAAGCCGAGGTGTACCGCAACGGCGAAAGGCTGCATTTGCCGAGGCGTTTGGCGGAATGTGCGGGCATAGAATTTCCTTACGATACGGTTTCGCGCTACGAGGTGCGCGTGCGGTTTCAAAAGCCGACGAGGCTGGAATATTTAAAGGCGCGCGCGACGGATATTCTATTGCGCGGGGAAGCACCGAACAGCCTCAAAGGCGGGGCGCATACGAAACTACAAGCCGTGCAGACGGTAAACGAATTCGTGTCCGCCGTTACGAGCGGCGACCTGCCCGATTGCATAAAACGGAGATTGTTGGAAAGCGTGTAAAAAAGCCGCCCCGAAAGCGAAAAACTTTCGGGGCGTGTTTTTTATTTGGAGTTTCTGTAATCGGTGGGGGTTACACCGTACTCTTTTTTGAAATTGTTGATGAGGTGGCTAGCAGAGGCGTAGGCGTATTTTTCCGCTAATTCCTGTAAAGACAGCGAGGTGGAGGCAAGCTGATTGCGGATATTTTCCAGCTTGACCTTGTTGATGTATTGCTTGGGTCCCATGCCCAAGGTCGTTTTAAATAGGTGCCGTATATGCTTTTCACAATAACGGAATTCGTCCGCGATATCGCGTACCTGTAAATCCTCTTCAAGATGTGAATTGATAAAATATACCATTTTTTCCGTTAGCTCGGTACTTTTTTTAACATAAGGATTGATATCTTCCAAGTAATTCAACAGCCGACAGCAAAAATAGGAATTTGCGTAATGTATCTTCGTTTCGATACGAGTTTGTATCAGTTGAATGATTTTGGTCGCTTCCGTATTTTCTGCCGCTGCGTCGAAATGCTTTAAATTGAATACCTTATTCACGGGGAAATTCATATTGTGCGGAATAAACCAATAGCAGGTAAAATGCCAGTGCTCGCATTCCGACGAAAGGGTGCGCACGTTTGCTGAACTGCCCAAAAACAAGCTGTTTTCCGTCAGTATAATCCGCTCGCCGTTGGTGAGCCGTATTTCCGCGTTTCCTTCCAAAGTCAAAATGGCGCAATACATTTTGCGGGGGTCTTTTAAAAGGGTGTTTTTATAGTACCCGTAGGTGTGCGTGTTATATACCGTGATGAGGTTGACGGTAGCGATTCCCCAAAAGGGGTTGGTGGCGAATTGTTGATGGTTCTGCATAGTTTTCTCCAAAAATCCTATTTGTTGGTATTATACGGAAAAATTTTATTTCTGTCAAGTAAAAAAAGTTCGTTTTTTGCAATTATTGGTATTTTTTATGTATTTACATTTTCCCTCCTGCATGGTATACTTTTTGTGATATGATCGAGAAAAGCCGTTAAAATTCGGTTTTTCGCGAAACGCGGAAAGGGGCGCGCCCCTTTGTATATATTCATATACAAAAAAAATCTTATTCGAAAAGAAAAAACGGCGGACGAAAGAGCGCGGAAAAGTATACGGTCAGGTTTGCATTTTGTAAGCGGCGGTTTTAAAAAGACAGATTTTTCCAAATCCAACTCGGTGCGATAAATGAAAATGAGGAGAAAGCGAATGTTACTGGTAAAAAACGGCAAAAAATACGCGGAAGTGTTCGTGATAGAAAACGCTTCGCAAACGCTGCTTTACGCCGCGCAGGCGTTCATTGACGCCGTAACCGCCGTTACGGGCGTTACGCTTTCTTTGCGCGCGCTTCCCGCATTCACGGGAACGGAAACGGGCGTGGTGCTTGCGACCTTTTCACAGGTTCAAGCCGATCCGTTTTTTGAAAGCTGGTCGGAAAAATGCAAAAACGACGGCTTTTGCGCCGTGAAAAAAGGGAACGCGGTATATTTGCTTTCGCATTTGGAACGGGGCGTAGTGTACGGCGCGCACGATTTGTTGGAAAAGAACGCGGAAATCGTTTGGGCGCGCGGAGCAAACGAGGAACGGCTTTGCGCGTTAAAAAAGAAAACGCTTGTTTTGAAAAATTACGATTATGCGGAAAACAGTCCGTTTACCGTCCGCGCTTGGAATTTATGCGGCATCGGCACGGAAGGCGAGGGGCACGCGGACGAGGGGACGCTCGCCTATACGGGTGCGAACAAATCGAACGCCGTGGCGCACCGCTTTGAAACGCGTTGGGAAAAATACGGCTTGTTCGGTTCGGGCGTGATTTTGGAAGAGCTTGCGAATATCGACTATCTTTCCGCCGAGCACCCCGAATGGTTTATGACCGCGCCCGACGGCGGGGTTATGCCCGCACTCAACGGTTGGGACAGCTATTTGAATTATTATAACGCAGACCTTGCCAAAGCGTTTGGGAGAATGCTCGCCGCTTGCGCGGAGAAGCTTGGCGAGGGGAATTTGGGGCATTGGAATATGCCCGATAACCCGTATTTCTGTATGGTGCAAGGGGGTGTGAAATTACACGAACAGCCCTTTACCGCCGACGACGGCACGACCGTCTATCCCGCCGATAAAAATTATAAATCGACGGTGTACTTTAACTTTTTAAACCGCGTAATGCAAGAGGCGAACGCCGTTCGCCCGAATACCTATTTGCACGTGTTTGCCTACACTTACAGCGAGGAAACGCCTGCGATAGAGGTGGATAAACGGTTGATAATTACGCTCGCGCCGATATGCACCAATGATAAATATGCGTATTCCGATATAAGCAATCACGACAACGACGGTATTCGCGACAATATCGTTCGGTGGTCGAAAAAGACGGAAAACCTCGAACTGTATACCTACTGGTCGTCTTTCCGCGGGGAAATCTATTCCCGACCGAATTTAGAGGTCGTCAAGCAAAATCTGTTATGGTTTGAAAGCTTGGGGATAAAGCGGGTGCAAATCGAGGGCAGAGTGGACTGTTCGCTGATAGAAAATCGAACGGGGAAACAGGAAAACGGCGTGCGGTTTTACGACATGAACGAGGCGTATCTTTGGGCGATGCACAAGCTGACTTGGAATCCCCGACAAGACACCGATTGCTTGATAGATAAATTTTGTAAGGCCGTGTATAAAGAAAGCGCACCGCAAATGCAAAAATATTTCCGCTTATTGAAACGGGGTTGGGAGCAAATGTACGGACTCGTTTGGTATAACACGGGCGGCGACGTGTACTATTTACAGTTCCTTATCAAAGCGGGGCTTGCGCAAGCGGTTTTAAAAACTTTGCGCAAAGCGTTGAGGAAAGCAAAGACGCCCGCGGTACAAAGAAAAATCACTGCCGTTTTGCAGACGGTGGAAACGGAGATAGAAAAATACAAGGACTTCGAACGGGAAGAAGCGGAAGCCGTTTACACGGATATCGGCGAGGACGAACTCCTTTGTAAGCGTCAGCTCGATTATATCGGCAATCCGCAAAGCGAGTGGCACAAAGCGAAACCGCTGACGGTGTTGCGGTATTGCGACACAATGCAATATTACCCCAAAGAAGCGGATTTTTCCTGCCGAATGCTGTACGACGATAAGAATATCTATATCGGGTACACCGTGTTCGACGACGAGGTGGGGGAAGAAAAAATCACCGCCGACGGCAAGAAACGGTACTATCGCGGAAACGGTAAGGAAATGATAAGCTATGCCGAAACGTATATCGGCGGAAACTCGTTCAATCAGGATACCTATTACGGTTATATCAGCGGGTTTATGGCGGAGCGCGAGGAGCAGTGGTACGAAAACAAAGGCTCGCCCGAACGCAAGCCTATTCCCCAAGGCGTGCGCACGGTACAGTTTATGCAACTATCGGACGACCCGAAAAAGCGGTATTGTTTCCAAGTACAGGTAATACCGTATACCGCACTCGGCGCAACGGCGGATAGCTGTACGCCGTACGGCTCGTTCGTGTACTACACCGACCGTTTCGGCAGAGGGGGCTGGATGGGCTACGGCTTATGGTGTAAACCGAATTTTTCATCGTACCGTTTGAAAGAACGGGACAAAGGAGGAGAGAAATGACGAATCAAGCGCAAACGGAATTTCAAAAGGCGGTCAAAACGAAAAACGCCTATAAGCGCAGTCAGCTCATTTTTGTTTGGGGCTGGCTGGCGTTACCGATTATCAAATGGATAATCTTCTACTGGGGTACGAATATTACTTCGTTTATCGGCGCATTCCAAGACCCCATTACGGGCAACTTTTCTATGACGAACTTCCGACAGGTTTGGGCAAGTATGTGGACGAGTCCCAGCCTCGATTCGTTAAGCGTAGCGTTTGAAAACACGCTCAAATACTTCTTGACGAATAATCTTATCAAACTGCCGATACAGCTTATCACCTGTTATTTCTTATATAAACAGGTCAAGGGCTATAAATGGTACCGTTTCATTTTATATCTGCCCGCGATACTCCCCGGCGTCGCGATGGCGGCGGTGTTCAAGGAAATGGTTGCCTCGGGCGGCGTGTTGCAGGCGATGGGCTTTAATATCCCCGCGAACGGCTTGCTTGGAATGCCTGAAACGGCAACGAACACCATTTTGGCGTATACGGTATGGACGGGTATTTGCGGAAATATGCTTCTCTACTGCGGAGCAATGCACCGTATTCCCTTGGAAGTTTTAGAGGCGGCGCGCCTCGACGGTATCGGGCCTTGGAAAGAATTTACCAGCCTTATCCTGCCTATGATTTGGCCTACCTTATCCACCTGCCTCGTGCTGGCTTGCTGCGACTTTTTAAGCGCAAGCGGTCCTATCCTGCTGTTGGCTTCCGACTCGTACTCGCTGCGCTCGACGACCATTAGCTACTGGATATGGTCGAAGGTCTACGCAGGCGGTGTGCAGGGCGCGGGACAGTACAACCTCGTTTCGGCAGCGGGCTTGCTCTTGACGGCGATTGCCGTACCCTCGGTATTGCTTATTCGAAAAGCGTTCGATATGATACCGTCGGTGGAATACTAAAAGGAGGAAAATTGAAAAATGTTACATCGTAAAAAAGTACAAGACGTAAATTTCATTTTCCAAAAAAAGACGAAAGGGGAACAGGCGTTACATATCGTTATGATCGTCATTTTATCCGCTTGGTGTCTGACCTTTTTATTCCCCCTGCTTTGGCTGTTGATACAGTCTCTGTTCGATAGAAATTCCTATGCCATAGACCTCATTCTATACGGGAAATTCTCTTTGCCCAAGGTATGGCACTTTGAAAACTACCTCGACGCGTTTTCAGTGTTAGAGGTGGAAACGGGGGGTACGAAAACCAACTTCTTCGGAATGCTGTTCAACAGTTTGTGGTTTATTGCCATCGGCGAAACTTGGTGTTTGCTTTGGCCTGTTATGGTGGGGTATATTTTCTCCAAATACCGTTTTCCCGGCAGGTCGTCCTTATACGCCGTTATCATTTTTGCGATCACCGTACCCGTCATTGGCGCGTCGGGTGCGTACTATAAGCTGATAGATTTCTTCAATTTATACGACACGGGTCCCTTATTCGTTATTATCACGGGCCTTGGCGGTTTTGAAAGCTCTATGCTTATCTATTACGGCATTTTTAAAGGTATTTCTTGGAGCTACGCCGAATCGGTATTCATCGACGGCGGGGGACACACGAGAGCGTTTTTCTCGGTTATGCTTCCCCAAGCAATGCCTGCCATTTCGGCAATGATGGTTACTTCGCTGATAAGTCTTTGGAATCAGTACGAGCAATTCATTATGTACTTGCCGTCCTTCCCGACGGTGGCGACGGGCTTGTACTACGTTTCCCTCAGCACCAACGATACTCCGCAGGTCTTGTATTATTCGGGCTTGATAATCAGTATCGTTCCCGTGCTTATTATCTACGCGCTCATGGCGGAAAAAATGATGAAAAACCTTTCCATCGGCGGATTGAAAGGCTAAAAAATAAAAAAGAAAATGAGGAGATAGAAACTTATGAACAAAAAATTAACGAAAGCACTTTCTATGGTATTGGCTTGCGGTATGCTGCTTTCCGCAACGGCTTGCGGCGGCGGTTCTTCCAACGGCTCGTCCACGGGCGGCGGCTCGGTGGAAATAGACAAAACCGTGCCCACGGGCGGGGACGGCGACGCGGAACAAACGCTGGATATTTACCTGCTGTATAAAGGCTACGGCGACTTGTGGCTGAAATCGGCTATCAACCGTTTCGCCGCGCAGACTTGGGTACGCGAAAAATATCCCCAGCTTTCCATTAACTACACCTTTAACTCGACGGACTCCCACCCCCATCAAAAACTGACGGCGGGCGCGTCCATCAATAAATACGACTTAATGTTCGGCGTCAATATGCAAGGCTACGAATCGAAGGGCGTGCTTGCCGATTTGACCGACAGCGTGTACCTTGCGGAAGTTCCCGGGGAAGAGGGTACGAAGGTTATCGACAAGATTCCTCAGTACGCGCTCGACTTGGTAAGAAACGCTACGGCAGAACCGCGCGCGGACGGCAACGATACCTATATGGTCGTTTCGTATATCAAGGATTTCTGGTCGCTTATGTACAACGCGGACATTTTAAAAAGTATGAACTTGGAAGTGCCTTTGACCACCGATCAATTCTTGGAAACGGCGGAAACGATCCAAACGACGGGCTATACCTGGGCGAAGGGCGAAAAGGGCTATAACGTCCTCACGAACCGCGCGGGCGCAAACTATTGGAGAGATTCCTACGACCTTTGGTGGAGTCAGTACGAGGGCGCGGAAGGGGTAAACAATTATTACGAAGGCTACGACCCCCTCGAAGAACAAACGAACTCTAACGTCGTGTTACAGCAAGCGGGCAGATTAGAATCGCTTAAAGTGGTAGAATCTATTTTGACGAAGTACAGCTATTCCAAGCGCGACGAAGCGAACTACCGCGTGGTGCAGACGGCGTTTTTGATGGGCGACGGCGTATTCCACTGGAACGGCGACTATTTCGCGTCGGAAATGCAGACGGAGATAGACACGCTGAAAAGTCAGGGAATCAACTACGATATTCGGTATATGAAAGCGCCTGTTATCAGCGCAATCATTCAAAAGACGCCCACCATTAAAACGGACGCGGAGCTTCGCGCCGTTATCAAGGAAATTGACGCGAATATCCTTTACGCCGATTCGCAGGCGAAGAAAAACGGCGTGTCGCAAGCGGACTTCGAAATTATCGTCGAAGCGCGCAGCTTTGCGGGGCTCAGCCGTGTTTCGGGACAGTCGGCAATCATTCCCTCGTACGCGGCGGGTAAAGCCGTAGCGGCGGACTTCCTGCGCTTTATGTACACGGAAGAATCCATTAAAGACTTTACCGTATCTAGCGGCGGCATCGTATTCCCGACGACCTACGATATGGCGGCTGACCAAGAGGTATACGCGAAGATACAGCCGATTCATCAATCCAAGCTGAAAATTATGCAGGGTACTTCCAACTATCCCTTTACCTATTCGGTATCCGCAGGCGGTACGCGTTTGGGCAAGGGCGGACTTACCAGCCTCTATTATCAAGGTAAATTTGAGGTAAACTTCACGCTTCCCGAAGGCTCCCGTCAGTCGGCGGCAGACATTTTGGCGGACGAGGCAAGCCACTGGAATAAGAACACTTGGGACCAAATGGTGGCTTCGGCTGGCGCGTAAACGAGAAAAATAAGGAGAAAATTCGATGAAAGCAAAAAAGGCTTTTAAAGCGTTGTCGCTCACACTCGCGGTAGTAAGCGCGGCGGCGATTACGGGCAGTGCGCTCCCCGCAAACGGCGAAGCTTCCGCATACGCGAGCTTGTCCGAGGTGGAATTTTGGAATGCGTACTCGTCGGAAAAGGTGTTGCAGGACAACACGGCGATTTACGACGATATTAAGAAAGAGCCCGTTATCAACGTGTCGGCGATCGGCGGAGAAGAGGAAGCGACGCAAATCATTATGACCACGGGCGATAAGCCCGTACAGGCGTACGATTTGACCGTTTCCAACCTCACGGGCGACAACGGCGAAACTTTTGCAAAGGAAAATATCAAGGTGTATCACGAGCGGTATATTTACGTGGGGCAAGGCTCGGAATATTACACCGAAAGCGGGTATTATCCCGATTGCTTAGTGCCGTACGAAAGCGTGAAAAAGTTAGACGAAACGGGCTTTGCGGCAAACAACAATCAGGGCTTATATATCAGCTTTAAAATTCCCCAAGACCAAAAAGCGGGCGTGTACACGGGTAGCGTAGGCGTAACGATTGCGGGCGAAACCAAGCAAATCCCCGTATCCCTTCGCGTGGCGGACGGATTTATCACGGAAGAAACGCACGCGCAGAGCTTGTTCTCCAACGGTTGGTATTTCTTCCGCGGAGAGCTGGATACCACGGCGGAAATGTTCGAGGCGTATAACCAAAAGCTGTTCGAATACCGTTGCGGTGCAAGCTACGTCGTTTGGAACACGGACGATTTGGAATTCTTCGTAGAACGGGCGTGCGAGTATGCGAAACAGCCGAGCGTGCCTTGTTATAATATTCCTTGGGACAGCGCCAACTGGGAAGGCTCTGGGTATGTCCTCAACGGTCGGGAGCTGTATTGCCCCACCTCGTATAGCGTAGACCATTTCCTTACCTACTTCCGCGCGCTTGCGTACGGCGGTTTGGAAGCGGGGGTAGACACCTTTAAAAAGGCGGTCATTTACGGTTGGGACGAACCCGACCTCGGCTTGGGCAAAGCCAAAGCGGCGGAATACACGCGGGAATGGGCGTTTATCGTAAAACAATGTCAGGAAATCGTGGCGCAGGAATTGCGCGAGGATGAAACGATAGAAAATCAAGAGCTGTTGGAGCAAATTATCGAGAGCTTGCTCGACGTTCCGCACTTGATTTTATCCTCGACCTTCCTCGATAACGATTTCGATTTAAGCTGTGAAAACGCGGTATACGGGCCCGAATTCCAGTATTTGGAAAGCCAAGGGCAACGGGACAGATACCGTTTATCCGAGGACAACGACCTTTGGTGGTACGGCTGTGTACAGCCCGACTATCCTTATCCTACCTATCATATCGACGACACCGTGCTTTCGGCTCGGTTGGAATCGTGGATGCGTGCAGATTACAATATCCAAGGCAATTTGTACTGGTCTACCTGCTCGTACAGCGAGCCTGACGTCAACGGTATGACGATGTATCCCGAGGACTTTTACAGCGGTAACGCGGCGCGCTGTTTGGCGACGAACGGCGAGGGCTTCGTGTTCTATCCCGGGAAACGCTACGGCGTTTACGGGCCTCTTCCCTCTATCCGTTTAGAGCATATCCGCGACGGCTTGGAAGAATACGAAATGATTTACAAGCTTGCGGAAATTTACGCAAGCGTGGGTGAGGGCTACACCGAGGACGCTATTATGCGGTACTTGTACGACTCTATGTATTCGGGTTCTAAGGTGAGCACTTCCAGCGCGAACTTCGAATATAACCGTGCGTTGCTTCTTTCGCTGTTCGAGCTGGCGAGCAGTAAAGCGCAGGTTTGTATCACGGGTGTAACGGAAGCTTCGGGCGGATACGATTTCGAGGTATACGCAAACGAGGGGTACGCGCTCAAACAAGCGGGCAAAGATATCGCGGAAAAACGCGCGGTCGAGGGCGGATACGTATACACGGTACGCTTAAAGCTTGCGCAGGGGGATAAGCTTGACCTCTTCGTGGAAGCGGACGGCAAGAGCTATGGTATTGAAATGGGCTTTGGCAGCGAAGCGACCTCGTACGACGCAGTCTACGTCAACGAAAACGGCGTTATCCAAACGAGAAATATCGCCGTTACGACGGAGCTCGTGGACGCGGTAACGGTAGACCCGACGGCGGCGGCAGGGCAAAAATATATCCATTTACTGCTTGCCGAGGCGACGACTTCCGCACAGGACTTCCTGCTCGTGGACGACGGCGTTATTAAGGCGTTGGACGCGACGGTGGATAAATTCGTTATTCGTTTGTATAACGATTCGGAAGAAACGCTTTCCGCGCAAATTATGTTGAAGTACGGCAAGAACTTAAAGACCTTTGCTACCTATGCGAATATAGAGCTTACGCCCGGTATGAATATACTGACGGTAAGCAACTTCGCAGGGTTCAGGTGGAGCGATATCAAGTACATTGACAGCTTGCGTATTGCGGTCGGTGAAAAGGACGACGCGGCAAGAGATCAGCTGTATTTCGTCGATATGACGGTCTACAAAAAATAAGGAGGAAAGGTATGAGTAAAAAATTAAAAGCGTTATTACTTGCAAGCGTTTTATGCCTTTCGTCCTTGGTTTCCTGCGTAGCGCCGAATGCCGCTTCAAGCGGTTCAGATTCGGATAGCGACGGTGCGGATAACGGCGGAATTACGGAAACGATCCCGCAAGGGGAAGTGGGCGGTATTTTAGAGGACGGAAAAACGCTGATGAACGGTTTTGAATATTTCGACAGAGATATTCAGCTTCTCCGCGTATTCAACGACTTCGGCGTACTTAACGACAACACCGATAAACAGTATATCCGCACGGGCGAACATTCGCTCAAAATCAATCCCGTCGGTTCGCGGGTACATTCCGCAAACCCCTATTTCCTAATTTCCAGCTCGTCGCTCCGCTTCGAGGAAGTGGCGTTCGGCGATTTCTCCAAGGTAGACACCGTTTCGTTCTGGTTCTATAACAGCGAAGAAGAAGCGGTCAACGTGGGCATAGGCTTTGGTACGGGCTCGCTCTTTACGAGCGGTGCGGATAAACGCGACCATATTTATAAGACGAATTCCGAATTCTTTACCCTGCAAAACGGTTGGAATTATATCGAATACAACGTCGAACCCGCGTACTTGCAGTTGCAGGGCTTGAATATCAACGAGGTGTACGGTATCACGGTGGAATTCGATTATCTGACAAGCCATAAGCTTGCCGATTCGCCGACGGTATATCTCGACGACGTCTGCCTTTCGTATACCGATACGCCCAAATCGCAAGAGCTTGCGATTGAGGTAAAAACGGGCACGACGGCAGAGGGGAATCCCTACTGGTCGATCGCCGATTTCGAAGATCCCTTGGAAGCGTACTATTTCGCTTACAAATACGGTCCCGAAGCGGCTTTGCCTGTGATAAGAACGGTGTTTGCGGGCGACTATAACGCGATCACCTCGCGCGGTACGCAGGCGCTGTTGATACAGAAAAAACACGGCGGCGATACCTACGGCTGGCCCCGCGTAACCTTAAACGAAAAAGTAATGAAAGCGGTGTTTGCGGAGATCGGCGACGATATCTTGCAAAATCCCGACAATTACGTATTCAAACTCGACGTCTATAACGCGAGCAACGTCGTTCGCAATGCGTTCACCATTCAGTTCGACGGCGCGACCAGCGACGGCTGGGCAGGCGGCGATCCCGGGACTTGGGCGACCTATTCCACCACGCTCGGCAGAATCGACGGCAAGAAAAAGACGGAGATTCCGTACACGCAGTCGCAGGGCACAATCACCTTTACTTGGGATAGATACCCCACGGCGAGCGACCTTTCCGACAGACCGATTTTGGTGGATAACGTGCGCATTGAAAAAATAATGCAGGCGGAGGAATAAGAATATGAAAACCAAATTATGGAAACGGCTTCTTATGACGACGGCTATGCTGTGTATCGGTACGGCGGCGGGCGCGTGCGTAAGCGCGGGCGGTGTGCAGTCGAGCGATAGCGAGCAAAGCGATCCGCCCGTTGCGGAAACGCCTATAACGCTCGTGAACTTCGAGGACGAAGCGTTGGAAGTGGGCTACGGCGCAATGTACGATTTGGAACTGATGGCGGTAGACAGCGAGGGCAAGCCCCGCGCGGTCAAGGGGGTAGTTACGACTTTGGACGGCACGCCTGTACAAACGCTGAACGGTAAATTCGTCGTACACGATAAAAACGGGTATATTATTACCTATTCGTTTACCTCGGCGGGCGAAACGGTAACGCGGACGGTAACGCTGACGGTAAAGGCACTGAAAAAGCCTATCATTTCACTGACGGGCAGTCTTTCGGTGGTGATGCTCGGCGATAGCTGTACGCTTCCTACGGCAGAGGCATACGATTATTACGACGGCGCGGTGTCCGTAACGGCGGAAGTGTATAAAAAGGGCGCGGAAGCGGACGCGAAAATCGAGTACGATACACAAACGGGCGCGTTTACGCCCAGCGAAGCGGGCGACTATTACGTCGAATATACGGCGGTAAACTCCGCAAACACCGAGGAGAAGAGAACGCTCGATTTCTTCGTGCGTAAGCAAGTGTTTATCGGCGACGAAAACACGCCTGCCACGACGGTGAGCGCAACGCTGGATACCGTATATAACAACGATTTGGCGGAAAAATTCATTGAAAACGGCGCGGAGAGCGAGTTGGCGGGCTTGAAAGGCGATTACACGGGCAACGCCGTCAGACTCTTCCTTTCCAACAATTCGGGGTATAATTTCAAAAACACCTATACCGCGAAAGAGCTTGCCGATTTTGCCGAGAAATACAACACCGTATCCTTCTGGGTAGCGGCGACGGGTATGGACGGCGGTACGGCGTATCTGATGAATAAAAGCGGCGATAAAGCCACTTTCAGCGGTATCGCCACCAAAGGCTCGAATTTCCCGATTACGCCCGATATGATGGGACAGTGGTTTAAATTCAGCGTTTCCATGAAAGAGTATATCTCGCTGTTGGAACAAACCAACTTCGATTACGTCAATATTTTCAATAGCTGGCTGAATAAGGCTACCTTCCCCGACCTCAATGAAAACGGCGCGCTGGACACCAACGAACGCGGCTTCTATTACGTAGGCGATATGGAATTTTCCTACGAACCGCCCACGGTAGTTACCGTCAACGAAACCTCTTACGTAAAAATCAAAAACAACGATAAGACGGAAACGTATATTGCAGGCGGAGCGGGCAGTGCGATAGAGCATTTCACAGGCGGTTATACGGGCAACGCCGTGCATTACACGGGCAACGGCAACCGAGGCTACCGCGCGCAAAACGATTTCACCTTGGAAGAACTGGAAATCATCAAAACAATGTATAACAGCGTTTCGATGTGGATAGCGGTAGACAATATTGCAAGCGGCAGTCAAGGTATGCACTACGACTGGATAGAACAGGGTACTTTCCTTTCCAAGGCAAGCTGTAAAAATAAGGGCGTGGGCTCGTTCACGGCTTTGGATAACGGCGTGTGGTATAAATACAGCGTGTCGGTAGACGACTTCATTACGCTTTGCACGACCACCGACGAAACCACGGGCGAAAGAACGGTCAACGATAGCTTCTATCTCTTCCTGACCTATCCCGTAGAGCTCGTTCCCGTAGCGGACGCCAACGGCGATAACGAGCTGACCGCACACGATTGCAACGTCTACGTAGGCGATATATTCTTCGAGAATATTATGCCCGACGAATGGATCGTACAGGTCAATCCGTATACGGAAAGCCTCATTTATTACGGCAGTCAAGGGGATTTCGTTGCCAACGGCACGGGCAGTGCGTTGGAAGATTTCACGGGCGGTTATACGGGCAACGCGGTCGCGCTTCCCACCGTGAACAACGAGGATTATAAGGTAAGAAATACGCTGTCGATAGAGGATAGCGAATACCTGCGCGCAAGCTATAACAGCGTTTCTATGTGGATAGCGATGGACAATATCGCGGAAGGCGCGGTACTGCTTCATTCCAACCCCTCGGAAGGAAATAGCAATTTCGTGAATCTGGCGTGGAAAAACGGCGGTACGGGCAGGTTTGATTCGACGACGAACGGCGTTTGGCGGAAATATACGCTTTCCATTGACGAGTATATCACGCTGATAACGTCTTCGGACGGAACGGTCAACGATTATTTCCGACCGTTTAGACCTTACCCCTCGGGCGTAGTTGCCAAGGAAGACGTAAACGGCGATGAAACGCTGGATATCAAGGACGTGTATATCTACGTCGGCGATATATATTTTGAAAACGTAACGGCAGAATAATTTGCCAAGCGGAAATAAATAAGTAACCATAAAGCACAAAAGCCACCCGTTTTCGTTGATGCGAACGGGAACGGGTGGGAATAAAAAAACTCAAAATTTTAAGGAGGATTTTTATGCAGAAACAATATCTCACCCCCTCATTACAAATCTTTGTAATGGATAACGCGGACGTCGTTACGAACTCGGCAGTGCTCGACGACTCCACGCTCACGAAAGACCACGTCATCGTCGGCGGTTGGTCGGATTCTTGGCAATAAGGAGGACGGAAAAATGAAAAGAAAAAGTTTATTGAAAGCGTTAGGCGGTTTATCCGTTGCCTGCCTTGCGGGCGCGTTTGCGTTCTTCCCCGCGGAAACCGTTGCAACGAAAGCGGAAACGGAAGAAACGCCCGTTGCAGTAGAAAACGTAGCGATGGCGTACGGCGCGGCAGTGCGTATCAGCACGGATAGCACGCAGGGCAACTACGCGGGCAAGAGCGGTTTGCGCTTTACCATGTATATCGACAAGGATACTTATGATACGGCAGTAGAAACTTACGGCGAGGACAAAGTAGAAGTAGGTATGTACTACGTAGGTAAAAATATTAAGGTCGGCGAAACGGTAGACGAAACCACCGACGCGGAAATGCAGAATATTGCTACCATTCCCGCAAGCGCAAGACACGCGGTAATGGAAGCGTATATCGACGCTTCGGCTAAGACGGTTGACCCGTCCTACGCGTTCAACGTAGCACAGCTTGATATTCCCGAAAGCGGTTATAACGTACAGCTTATCGCAAACGGCTATATCAAGACGATAGACAGCGAGGGCAACGAGGATTATATTTGGGCAACCAACCCTCAAACCCGTTCGGTGGCGCAGGTAGCAAGTATCGGTCTTTCCAAAGGCAATACGCATAGCGATTTGCATAACTTCGTAAACGCAGTGGCGACGGAAGATACTTTCAAATTTGAAAACACGGCGTTTGATACGGATATGTATAAGCAAGCGGAGCTGAACGTAAACGCGACCGTTCCCGCGCATTTGCAAGTAGTGTGGGAAAGCGACAATGAAGAAGTAGCGACGGTAGACGAAACGGGCAAAATCACGAAAGTAGGCAAAGGCACGGCGAACGTTACGGCAAAAATCGGTAACAACGTCCGCACGGCAAGCGTAACGATCGGCGATCCTATCGCATTGAAAGTACAAAGCGAAGCAGACGCGGATATGATAGCGGCTTCTAACGGAGTAAAATATCAATACGTAGCTTCGGACAGCGAAGAATTAAGCGGTTTTACAGGCGATTACAGCGGTAACGCCTTGAAGCACGACGCGGGCGGTAGCGGGTTACATAACTTGTACAGTGCGTATACCGAAGAAGAATTGACGGAAATCGCAAAAGATTATAATAAAGTAACGTTTTGGTTTGCGATAGGTGGCGGTCAAGATAAAGCCGATAGTAATGGTTTTATCAGACATTATGCAAACGAGGCTACCGTGGAAACGCTTGCGCTCGGTTTAACAGGGAATAAAGATTATAAAATCGCTGACGGTGGCGCTTGGGCGAAGTGGTCGTTGTCTATCAATGATTATATTTCCTTGTTGACGGAAGAAGTCAAAGAAGAAGTGGCTACGGGTAAATTGTTTGTGTCGTTGTATCAAGCTTGGGCGTATAATTTTGCGGTAAACCCGTATATGTATTTGGGCGACGTGGAATTTGTTTTTGAACCGTACATCGTAAAAGTGGACGAAAAAGCAACGAGTAAAATTACTTACGGAACAAACAATAGTACCTACGTTGCGGCTGGAAGTGAAGATATTGCGGACTTTTCAGGCGATTATACGGGAAACGCCGTATATATTGCAGGGGCTTACGGAAATAGCTTTATAGCAAAAAATACCTTTACGGCGGAACAAATAGAAACTATAAAAGCGAATTATACAAGCGTTTCTATGTGGATTGCCGTAGACGGTGTAGAGGGTGGTTGGATTAGATTGTATAAAACGGGCACTCCTGTTAATTTCTTAAATAAGATCTATTCAAACGGCGGAGAAGCAACGTCTTTTACTAAGGACTTGAATAAGACTTGGAAAAAATATACTTTGAGTATTGACGATTTCCTTTCGATTTGTTCGGAAACCGACGGCACGTTCTATTTGTGTTATCCTTGGACGAGCGGATTGAGCGCAGGAGAAGATTTGAATGGGGACGGTACGACTTCCACGGCGGATATTCGCGTTTATTTCGGCGATATCTTCTTCGAATAAGAAACACAAGTACTCCAAATGAGGGAAAGGGGCAAAAGGACTCCGCATCAGTGCTTTTGCCCCCGTTCCCGCAGACTATTCTTATAAATAAACAAGGATAATTATGCGTAAAATAAAAGCTTTATCGGCGTTTTTATGCGCTCTTATCACGGCGTGTTTTTGCGCTTCGTGCGCGTTTGCACCGCCCGTTGGACACAATACGGGGAACGGGAATTCGCAAACCTCTGACGAAAGCTCTGCGACGACGGACGATAGTTCGGATACCGAAAGCGCGGGGGATAGTTCGGACACGCAAACGCCCGCTCCGCCAAGCGAAGCGGAGCTCTCTTTCGTCGTGGACGAAAGCAATTATACCAAGCTCGGCGAGGCGTATGCTTCGGCGGGCGAGCTTGTTTCCTTTCGAGGCGATTACGAGGGAAACGCGGTAAAGCTTGTCTATACCGCCGAAAGTGAAAACAGTTATCGTTTTGAAAGTCCGTTTTCCGAGCGTACGCTTGCGAAAATGCGCGACGAGTACGGGTACACGCACGTGGCGTTTTGGGTGGCGGTAAACGGTATCACGGCAGGGAGCTTGCCGATTAAAGGCTCGGCAGAGCAACCGTATAGTATTATGGAAGCGGCGGGGTATACTGAATACCCGTTTACGGCGGGGGATAACCGTCAGTGGTATTATATTTCGATACCGATTGCGCTGTATAATAAGACTTTATCGTATGCGTTGGACGGGTCGGGAGTACAGTATACGCATTTTATGACGGTAGAGAACGCGGAAGCTACGGGGGATATTGCCTTTTATGTAGGGAATGCGGAAATCGTGCGCGAGGCGTCCGTTTTGTCGGTGAACGAGTTTACGGCAAAGGGGATATGGAACAGGGACGTTTCCAGCGTATATATCTCGGCGGAAGATGAAACGCTGATGAATTTTTCAGGCGGGTACGTTGGCGGAGCGAAGAAGTTTAAGGCTTCGGCGAACGTAAATTGGCGGGTGGATAATTATTTCACGTTGCCCCAGCTCCACGCGTTAAAGGCGCATTACACGCACGTAACGCTGTGGTTTGCGTTCGATAATTTAGCGACGGGGAAAATACACCTTGAAAACTGGAACACGGATAAAATGCCGAAATTCAACGACCATTCGACGGTGAACGGCGGGGACAAGACGTTCGTACCCGAGGACAACGGAGTTTGGTATTCGATGACAGTTTCGATAGAGGATTTTATTACGATTTGCACGGCGGAGGACGGGGAAACGGCGAGGGATTGTTTTTATCTTTTCCGTATCGTCAACCGTGCGGAAGCGAAAGAGGGTACGCTGATGCAATTTTATCTTGGCGATATCTTCTTTGAAAATTTAGATTAGGACGATATTTTTGTGCGACATTACAGTTTACGGTTTAGTTTGATACCGTCTGCGGACTTTGAAAAGCGCATGAGCGCGTTGCTCGAATTTTGCCAAGAAGCGGCAATCGACGACGTGATGTTTTTCGTGTCTGCGGAGGAAATGAATACGGGGCATATCACGCTGGAAGAGGCGAAACAATACACGGACGTGATTTTGCGCGCCAAAGCGATTTTAAAGGAAAAAGGCATTACGATTTCCTTAAATCCTTGGTGTACTTTTTCCCATTACGACGGCGGGAGAAAGCTCAAAGCAGGGCAGAATTTCCGCGTAATGGTGGGCGCGGACGGCACGAAAGCGGAGCGGGTCGTATGCCCGCTGTGTGAAAACTGGCGTAAGTATTTCGCGGAGCTGTACTCTTTCTACGTGGAAACCTTACAGCCCGAAATCTTATGGTTTGAGGACGATTTTCGTTTTTCCAACCACCTGCCCGTGCGCCACGGGTGTTTTTGCGACGAGCATATGAAGCTGTTTAACGCCGCCGCAGGGACTGCCTATGATCGGGAAACCTTCGTGAAAAAGATATTCACCGACGAAAAGGTACGTAAGGCGTACTTAGACGTACAGCGGTTCACTTTACGGGATATGCTTTTATACACGGTCGATAACGTCAAGGGGCAAAAAACCTTTGGGCTGATGACGGGCGGAGCGGGTTTGAACGAGGGCAGGCAGTACAAAGATATTTTCGGTATTTTAGGGGAAGGACGGGAAAAGCCGTACAACCGCATTTGTCTGTATTCTTACCGTCAGCGGGGTATGCAGGAATACGCTTGGAGCTTTAACGAATCGAGTATGTTCGCGCGTAAGGTAACGGGCAACTTTGCCAACTGCGTTTCGGAAATGGAGAACTTTCCCCATTCGATGTATACCAAAAGTGCGAAATATTTTAAATATCAGTTATTGACGAGCGCGCCTCTTTGTTTAAAAGGGGATACGCTGAGTATTTTCGAGTTTAACGGCAACGGGATTGTAAACGGCGGTGCGTACGCAAAGGTATTAAAGAGTGTAAAGGGATACTTGGCACGCTTGGATAAAATCGGCATTTCGCCCGACGATATGGTGGGGGTCAAGGTGCTAATTAGTGAAAATTCCGCGTATACCGTGAAAAATCCGAAAGGGTTTGGGTTTGATATTTACGACGGCTGGCTGTTTGCGTATCTCGAACAAATCGGTGTGGCGTGTTCGTATTCCTTTAATATAAATATGGAAGGGGAAGCGGTTGCCGTATCGGGGCAGGTGCTTCGCAATTTCATGCGCGAGCAGATCATCGCGTTATTCGAAAACAATTTCGTTATTCTTACGGGCGACAACGTCGCGGTGTTGAAGGATATGGGCTTATTGCATTTAATCGGCGCGGAAGATTACGAAATTTTCGAGGAAGGCAAAGGCAGACACTCTATGGAAGAGGACGCGACGGGGTCGGAGATTATGGGCGTAGACCGCCTGCGCGCCACCGCGCAATTCTTCTGCGGGGATTATTATAATATTCGGTATGGGAATACGGAAAAGACGGTATATACGAATATGATAAATTATAACGAGGAAAAGGTGGGCGAGGGGATCGTTTCGGTGGGGAATACCTTGATTTTCCCTTATCAGAATACGCATTCCGACCAGAACGTGCCTATTTCCTTAATATGTCCTTTGCGCGCGCACGCAGTAAAAACCGCCTTGGAAAACAATGCGGTCAATAGGAAAGAACTGTATTTTATCCGCGAGGAAAACGTGTGTATTTACGCATTCGATAAAGGCGATAACGTGTATATGGTCTGTGTGAATTTCGCGGAAGACGATTATCCGCAGTTACATATTCAATCCCCCTATGCGTTTGAAGAGCTCAAAATTTTTACGCCTGATAACGATACGGTGCGTATTGTGGCGAACGTTTGCGAAAACGGGAGTTATATGGTAAATCATACCTTAAAAGGGCAAGAAAGTTACGTCTTAATCGGTCAGAAACGCGATAAGGATAAGCCCGCGATTTAACGGTTACAAAATTTATCCAAACCGTTGACATCGAAAAACAAAGATGTTATAATATACGAGGTCAACGGATCGGACAAGGAGATAATAAATGGACAGAAAGTTAAAAATCGGTTTTATCGGGCTCGGACAGAGAGGCGCGGCGTTTGGAATGACGGACGGCAGTATCGGACTTTTGGGTAATGTTTTGAAAAATTCGAACGACGTGGTGGTAACCGTTATTTGCGATAAATACCAAGAACGCTTGGACGCGGCTTCGGCGAAGATAGTCGAGCACGGCTACGACGTGCCGATGCAAACGACCGATTATAAAGAGGTTATGAACGCGGGCGTGGACGCGATTATCATTTCCACAAGCTGGGATATGCACGTAAAAGTGGCTATCGAGGGTATGAAAGCGGGGATTCCCGTGGCGATGGAAGTGGGCGGAACGCATAATATCGAGGATTGCTGGAAACTCGTCGATTGTTACGAGGAAACGGGCACGCCGATTTTCTTTATGGAGAATTGCTGTTATAATAAAGACGAAGCGCTCGTAACTTCGCTTACAAGAAACGGCGTTTTAGGCGAGGTAGTGTATTGCCAAGGTTATTATTGCCACGACCTTCGCGAAGAGATTTCGGGTGGCATCGACACCCACCATTACCGTTTAAAGGAATACACGGAAAACAACTGTGAAAATTACCCTACGCACGAGCTTGGTCCTATTGCAAAACTGCTCAATATCACGAGCGGGAACCGATTTACGAAGCTCGTTTCTATGTCGTCCAAGGCGGCGGGCTTGCACGAATACATAATGAATAACCCGAAATACAAAGATAGATTAGGGGATAGAGTATTCAAACAAGGCGATATCACGACGACGATGATCGAGTGCGAGAACGGCGAAACGATATTCTTGAAGTTGGATACGACTCTGCCGAGATTGTACGAACGCGGTTTAACGGCGAGCGGGACGAAAGGCTTTTACTGTCAAACGACGGAGAGCGTTATTTTGGACGACGGGAAGTATAACCACGAGATGGATAAATACAGCAAGGCGTTCTTTAATCAGGACGACTACGCGGAGTATTTACCGAGTGACTGGCGAGAGATTACGCCCGAGCAAATCAAGGCGGGGCACGGGGGAATGGACTATATAATGTTAAAGCATTTCTTCCGTTGTATCAAGGAAAAGAAGCCGATGGAGATTGACGTATACGAAGCGGTAACGTGGATGAGTGTAACGGCATTAAGCGCACAATCTATTGCGGGCGGAAGCGTACCAGTGGAATGTCCGGATTTCACGCGCGGTAAGTACAAAACGAGAAAGACGGTAGACGTATTCGAATACCCGACAATCCAGAAATAAAAAGGAAAAAAACACGCTCTATCCCGAGCGTGCTTTTTAGCATACAAAAAGGGTAAAAACTCCAAGGTTTTTACCCGATTTGGTGCTCGTGGCCGGACTTGAACCGGCACGGTATCTCTACCGAGGGATTTTAAGTCCCTTGCGTCTGCCTATTCCACCACACGAGCATATTCAGTTTAAAAAATAACTCCGCACCGATATGGTGCAGAGTTTTTTTGGAGGCGCCACCCAGATTTGAACTGGGGGTGAAGGTTTTGCAGACCCGTGCCTTACCACTTGGCTATGGCGCCATCTCTGCCTTTGGCAAATAAAATAAAAAACAGTACGGATATTTGGAGCGGGAAACGAGATTCGAACCCGCGACATTCACCTTGGCAAGGTGACGCTCTACCACTGAGCTATTCCCGCATATTCATCCGCACTGTTTTTCTTGGTGGAAGCTACAGGGATCGAACCTGTGACCCTCTGCTTGTAAGGCAGATGCTCTCCCAGCTGAGCTAAGCTTCCGTCGAAAGCTTTTATACTATACCACATTAAAAAAAGAAAGGCAAGCGTTTTTTCGCACTTTTTTAAAAAAAATTAAAAAAAATTAAAAAAATTTTTCGAGGGCAAAATTAGGGGATTTTTTACAAACAAAACAATACCATTTCATGATTTTTTTTGCAAAAAAGTTAATTTTTTTCGTTTGAAGAAAAGAAAAGG
>JAZNDR010000035.1:0-14187 GCA_045588185.1 Candidatus Scatosoma sp.
TACCCCTCTATGGGGTGGCTGGGGATAAGTTATTTTGCCCTGCGGGCAAAGCTTCCTCGCTCACCTACTTTACTGCTTTTTCTTTCCTATCGTTTCTTGCTCGTCGCGCGAACACCCGTTAATACGGGCTTTCTCACTCTTAACCACGACACAAACAAAACACCACCCCTCTATGGGGTGGTGTTTTGCTTGGCTGGGGATAAGTGATTCGAACACCCGAATGACGGAGTCAGAGTCCGTTGCCTTACCGCTTGGCGAATCCCCATTGTAATGAATTTTCATTCCTTTTACTTGCGTTATTTTATCAAACTTTTTCCTTTTTGGCAAGCGTTTTTATACCCTTTTCTGAACTTTTTTCAAAAATCGTCAAAAAAAGCTCTTCCTTCCCCTTTTTCGTTCTCGCTTTTCCTTTATTATAATATAAAAAAGGAGCGCTTTATGTTACTTACTCAATTTATCCGTAAACCTATCTTCGTTAATAATACTCCGCGCGGACTTTGCCTTGGCGGGGGGCTTGTCTTGAAATCGGGGGCTATCAAATATTTATTCTGCACTGAAAATCCCGCTTCGCAAAATCACGATTTTGCCATCGGGGTTTCCTCGGTAGAAGCCGTGCAGTCAAACGGCGTATATTTGACAAGACTTCGCCCCGTTCTTCCCAAAAATTGTCTGCGTTTATTCTTGGGCACGCCTGTGTATTCGCACGAGGGGGCGTACAAAGGCGATATAACTGACGGCGAAGTCGTGGATTTTAAGCTTGTAAAGTTATTTACCGATCAGGAGTTTTCTTTCCCACTCTCCGCTATATCCGCTTATTCCGACGCAGTTATTTTGAAGAAAAGCTTACCCTATCCCATTGGTCAACGCATACCTGCCCCCGCCGTTCCGCTGTTAAACAAATTCGAGCCTACCGTTACCCGTGCCGTTTTAAAAGGTGCAATTGAAAACGAAGCCCTGATTCGTTTAACCCTTTCCCTCGCGCCCTTTTCCCTTGAATCCTTATGAGCTTTTTAACGCCACCTCGTATTTAGCAGACAGCTTTAATATTCTTAAAAATGCGTCGTTGATAACTCGCAAATCTTCCGTATTTACTTCTTCTTTTCTGGCATAGAGCGCGAGTATCGAAGCAAGCTCATCCGTTTCCAACCGTTCCGCCGTTGAAATCTCTTTTTCACGGACCGCCGAAAGCATTTTTCTCGCGTGTTCTAAACGGAAATATTTTTCTCCGACGGGCGGTTCTTTTTCGGGCGTTTCGGGCGTGCGTAAAACGGTATTTAGCCGCGCACGAACATACGCGTTCTCGCGGTCGGGCAAAGCATATTTTAATTTTTTTGCCTGCTCCGCCCGTTCGTTTTTCCGTTTCTCCCGTTTCGTCCAAAGTGCAATTGAAAAAAACACACATAGATACAGTGCTCCGCCTACAACCGCCAAGACAGCAAGACAAGCGGCTGCCTCCTTGACTTTAATTCCGTTGCCCAACACAGCAAGCCACGCACAGCCCAAAGCAATCGCCACACCGCCTGCGTATACCCCTGCGTGTTTAACCGACCGACTGACGATAGCGGCAACAGTAAGCGCTATCACGGCGACGGCAAAAATCACAGCAAGCACGGCGTTGCCATTGAATAAAAACGCATATAACTGCTCGATTGTTTTCCACATAAAAGCCTCCTTTTGGAGATTATCGTCCAAAAGGAGGCTCGCTTTTTTTATTCTTCCGTCGGTTTTTGTCCGATTTAGTCGATTTCCACTTGGAAACCGCGGTAAATATTCACGATCGTGCAACGGATTTTTTCTTGCGGAAGCTTCATAATACGCGCCACCGCCATACGGTAGAGCTCTAACTGCGGTTTATAATGCGACTTTAAATATTCGGCGTTCTTCGAAGAATATTTATAGTCTATCACGCGCACCTCGTTTTCGCCTACGGCAAGCAGGTCGATTGCGCCCTGAAAAAGCATTTCTTCGCCATCCGCCGTCGCACGTTCAAAACCCGATTTCTTCGCGTAAGTTTCCTTGACAGGCAAACGCACGAGGAATTGTTGTTCCTTATATAACCGCATATCGCTCAGCCCATAGAACACCTCGTTGGATAAAATGTCCGTGAGTTTTTCCACTGAAAGCAGGTCGGGATTTTCCAAATCGGTCATTTGTGCGTATGCTAAGGTTATCCGCTCTTTCAAGGTTTCGCGCGATACCCGTTCTCCGTTTTCGCCGTAAAGAAGCGAGAAATCGAACCGTTCTAAAAACGCGTGGTAAGCGATACCCGAAAGAGTGTTCGTTTCGTTCCCGCCCTCGGCATATACCTCGAAAGCGCGTTCGTCGCCCGATTCTTCCGCCCGTTCCGCACTTTCCAAAAGCTGCGTCGCCGAGCTTTTCACGGGTAAATTTTCATAGCCTGCATACGCGTATTGCCAAGTGAATGCGTCCATAATTCCTTTGGCTAACTCCTCGTCGGGGTGGAAAGCAAGCGCAACGCGGTCTTGCTTGGGTACGTCGAAAATCTCGTCGGTTACCTCGTATTTCTCCCAAACACTGAAATCGGTAAAGTCGGCAAACGATCGAGCATAACGCACGTCTGCAAACAAACTCGGTTTTTTAAAGAGCATATGCAGGGAATATTTCGCTCGCGTCAAAGCCACGTAATAAAGATTTAACTCGTCCGCTATCGACTCGGAAAGAGAACGGTATTCGCAAAGTCGGCGAAGCAGGGTAGAACTCTTTTTCATATTCTCCGTATCGAACGCGCGGGGGGCAAGCCCGTACTGTTCCTCCAAAAGCACCTCGCCCGTGTCTGCACCGCGGAAAGGCGCGTTGAGATCGTCTACGATTACGACGGGATATTCCAAGCCCTTGGACGAGTGCATCGTGAGCACCTTTACCGAATCTTCCCCGCCGTTTTCGCTAAACTCGATTTTATAGTCAAGGTCGCGCAGGCGTTCTAAAAAGGCGCGCAAAGACAAGGGCTCGGGATTGAGCGTTTCTTCGATAAAGCGGTGAATACGCTTCATACACGCCACGCCGTTTTCCCGCGAAAGCAGTCCCGCTTCCATACGGGTATCGGTAATGATTTTCGTTAAAATTTCGCCCGCGTCCAAAACGCAAGCAAGCGCGCGCGTTTTTTCGTAATACGCGAAAAAACGTTTAAGCTTATGCGCCGTTACTCCCTCCTTTTCCTCGGCATATTTTTTACACGCTATGCGGAAAAATTTTTCATTTTTGTAATCAAGGCGGATTTTGGCAAGCTCGTCCACCGTAAGATTGCCCATCGAAGAAAGCAACGCACTGCAAAGGGGCACGTCCTGCTCCGCGTTATCAAGCAACGACAAAATATCTATCAGCGTTTTTATTTCCGAATAATCGCAAATATTGACCGCCGTCGCCGTCGTTACGGGAATTCCCTCTGCCGCCAACGCCGCTACCGTCTTAGCAATTTGTCCCTGCTTTTTGCGCGATAATATCGCAATATCGCAATACCGAACAGGTCGGTATTCGCCTGTATCCGCGTCGTACCACTTTTCCCGCCTTTCCGTTTCAATGATATGGCGTATCGTTTTTGCCGCCGCCCGTTCTTCCTTTTTACCAAAATGCGCTTTAACGGAGTATATTCCACGCTCTTTTTCTTCCGATTTTTCTTCCTCGGGCAAGTAATGGATTTGCGTTTTTCCGTCGTTCAACGCGTACCTGCCCCCCCGTTGCATCCAAGAATCCCGTGCGTAATCCACGCTGGAAGTATTCGGCGTCATTGCCAGCGAAAACTGTGCGTTTACCGCGTCGAGCACAGCGTCCGAGCTTCGGAAATTGCTTTTCATAATCAAGCTGTTTCCGCCGTCGCGTTCGAACTGTTTTTGTTTCTCCACAAAAAACCGTGATTTACTGCCGCGGAAGCCGTATATCGACTGCTTCACGTCGCCCACGAGAAAAAGATTTTCTCCGCCGATACGGGAAACGAGCGCCTCTTGCACGGGGTTGACGTCTTGGTATTCGTCTACGAACACGAAACGATACTTTTCCCGCGTTTCCTTTGCGATTTCTTCGTCGGCAAGCAACGCAAGCGCTTTGTGTTCAAGGTCGTTATAATCAAGCGCGCCCCGTTCCTGCTTCAACGCCGCATATTTTTCGTCGAATTTGAGAAGATACGCGCTAATTGCGCCCGCCGTTTCGCCCGAACGCAAAAAGTTTTTCAGCTCCTCTTCGCGGGAAAGCGTGTCGGCAAATTCGTCGTCGTAAATTTTGACGATTTTTCCTTTCAGTGCCGCTAACCGTTCGATATGTTTTTTCTTATCTTCCGAATCCTTTTTACTCGTCCGTTTTGCCGTGAACGCAGGCTTTTCCAAGGCGCAAGCCTCAAAATAATCGCCCGACGAAAGCACCGACTGCAACGCGCCGATAAGCTCGTTACAAAGCTTTATTTGCGGTTCGCCTTGACAGCTTTCGAAATAGGTCTTTTCTTCTTCGACGAATACAAGATAATAGGCGCATTTTTCCTTTACGGTTTGTAATAAATCAGCGCAGACTTTATCAAACACTTCCTCGTTGTAACCGCTCGACGAAAGCAAATACTCTCGATAATCGGCGCGGTTGCGAAGTTCCTTATAGGTAGTCAGGAATATCTTTCTTAAAGTATTGTCGCTCTTTTTTCTCCAATACACGGAAAGCAGATGTAAAAATTTTTCGTCCCGTTCCTCATACCCCTCGTCGAGCAATTCGTCGAGCGCGGCGTTCTGCATTGCCGTACCCTCAGCATCGTCGCCGTTAATAACGCGGAATGTATTATCCACTCCCGCCTTATAAAAATGTGTGCGTATAAGTTTGGAGCAAAACGAGTGTATCGTGGAAATATCCGCCGACGGTACTTCGTCCAACTGCTTTTTTAAGGCAGTGCGCCGAGCGGAAGAAACAGCGGGGTCGTTAATAGCTTTCACAATCGCTTTACGCAATTTTTCTTTCATTTGCGAAGCGGCTTTCTTTGTGAACGTAACGGCGAGAATTTCGCTCACGCTATGTCCCGCAAGTATCAGACCGATAATTTTTTCTATCATGACGGTCGTTTTCCCGCTACCTGCGGAAGCGGACACGATCGTCCTGCCCGTGGCGTTTATCGCCGCGCGCTGTTCGGTTGTAAATCTGTCGCCCGCCATGTATCAGTCCTCCTTTCCGTCCCGTGCTTCCCGCGCGATTTTCGCTATCGCCGACGGATCAATGGACGGTTCGTTTCTCGGCGATTTTCCGTCGCGGTTAAATCCGCACATTCCGCCGTATTTACAATACTCGCAACCGTTCCCAAACGGCGACGGCGCGATAAATCCTTCCTTTAACTCCTTACAACCCTGCCTTGCCACAAGCACCGAATAATCGAGGAAATCCCGAAACACCTCTTCGCTCATAACCCGCTTACTGCGGGCATTGTTTTTGAGGTTCGCAGGGAAAAATTCGCTCGGTTTTTCTTCCGTCAAGGTCTTATCCCCGCAACGCAGAGCTTCCTCGTCGCCGTTTAAAAAGCCTTTCATTTTAAAGCGGCCTTCGCCCCCGTCCGTGTAATCGACCGAGGCGGGGAAATAGAATACGCCCGCGGGAATACGCTCGCTTTTGAGCGCGGACATATACAACTGCATTTGCAGTTTTCTGCCCGTGTAATAGGACAGTGCGGTATCGTCAATCGAACCCGTTTTATAGTCGATAATACGCACGTATTTTTCCGTACCGTCTACTCTATCCACCTTACCGTGGAAGCCGTCCGTTGAAATATTTTTCTCTGTTTCCTCAACGACGAAATCGGAATTTTTGATTTGCCTGAACGCGGCGACCGCCACGTCCGCCCCCTCGGCAAGCAGTTTATCCGAAAAGAACAACCCTGCCGCCGTATCCGCTTGGGAAGCGTATACGGGCTTTTGTAATATCCGCGCCCCCTCGGCAAGCGCAAACGCACGCATTTCCTCTTCCGTGGCTATCTCGTTTGACTTTTTCGCCGTTAGCTCTAACAGCTCGTGAATAAAGTTCCCCGTATCGACGGCAAGCACCGCCGTTTCGTCCCGCTCTTTCAGCCGTAAGCCTCTTTCGGCGTAATGGCGGAACGGGCAAGAGAAATACCCTTCCAAGGAGGTGGGCGATATTTTTCCGTCGCGGAAAAACAGCTCCTCGCCCCGTTCAACGCATACCTGCCCCTCGCTTTGCGCAAGATAATCGTCCTTTTCCCGCACACTGAGTTTGTCGAGCGCGGTATACAACGAGGAATAACTTTTCCACATATCTATCTTGCTCGCCTCATATTCTTGCTTTGCTACAAGCAGTTGCCTTATCGCAGGCGTGGCGGCTGAGCATTTGTATTTAAACTCGTTTGGCGGGAGTTGTTTCGCGCGCGGAATTTCCGCAAACGCCTCGTCCAAATAATGGAAAATATCACTGATAGCGGGTTCGTTCCCGTCGGCGGACAAAGGGTAAGAAAGGTGTAATTCGTCTAAAAAAGTGCATAAATTCAGGCAAACGCTTTCACGGCTGCGCAAATTGACTTCCGCAACGGTGGGTTCTAACAGCGTTTTTACCTCGGCAAGGCGTGCGATTTCCTTATCGGAAACGATAGCGGTGTCGCCTGCCGAGCGGGGTACGTCTTCCGTCATTCCCATTGCAAACAGTACGCGTACCTTTTCAATACGACTGTCCGTAATATCGCCGATGAATACGGCGTCCGATTTTAAGGGAATAAGCGAAATTTCCGTTGCTTCCAAACCGTCTTGCAAGATTGCGGAAAATTCGGCAACCGTCAATTCCCTATCCCCTGTCAAGGCTTCCGCTTCCGTCAACAGCGAATCGAGCGCGCGGTAGATTTGAGCCAAATACCCCTTTTGAGAAACGTCCTCAAATTCCTCTTCTAATTTTTCCAGCTTTTCTTGGGCGGAAAAATCGTTTAGAATATTCCGCACCGCCTCGCAATAAGCCCTGCCCTTGGCTTTCGCTTTAATGCCTTGCGTGGCTTTGAGCAATCTTTCCCTGCCGTTTTGGAGCGTTTCGATATCGAAAAGAGCTTCTACCGCCTCGCCCGTTTTAATTTCCCGTTTCGCGCCCCCGCGGTAGTTGGCGAATTTTAAAAGATAATTGCGGTACTGATCGCTTTCGCCAAAGAAGAAATTTTGCGTGAGCGACTGCACGGCGATAGGCGAAAATTTTTCCTTGACCGTGCGGAAGCAATCGAGTAAAAATCTCGATAAGGGGTGGCGTTTGAGCGAGCGTTTCTCGTCGATAAAATAAGGGATTCCGTATTCTCCAAGCGCGCGTTTTAAGGGCAGGGAATACGCCGTGATATCGGGCACGAGCACGGCGATATCCCGATAGCGAAGTTCAGTGTTTTCCGCCGTAAACCTGCGTATCTGCACGGCGACATATTCCGCTTCGTCCGATTTATCTTCCGCTTCAAAGGCGCGGATACGGTCGGTTTTTATTTTTTCTTTGCCCGTGCGCTCGGGATTAAACAGGCTCTTTCTAATAATTTCAGCATCGACGAAAAGAGGCGCGCCCAAATCGACCGTGCGTGTTTTTCCGTATTCCTCGCATACGCGGGTAAAAGAGCGAACGGCGCGGTTGGTGTAGATATCCTCTTCACCGCCGACGAATATTCCGATCACGTTTTTCGCCGTTTCTAAAACGGCGCGCACCGTTTGAATCGCTTGCGCCGTAAAGGAAGAATAGCAAAGGAAAAACACGGTGGTATCTTTCAGCGTTTTATCCGCGCGGATTTTATTGGGCAACAGAGAAAGATACTTACTCTCGTCCAGCAAACGGCGTTCTTCCAAAAAGTCCGTATACCCCTCGTAGATAAGCGCGAGGTCGGATATTTTCTTTTTTAACGTGTCGTCGGGCAACAGCGCAAGACTTTCTTTTAATACCTCCGGCGTGATTTCAGAAGCAAAAAACTGCGCGAGCGTTTCGTAAATACACTTAGCGTTATTCCCTACACCCGTAGCCGTCGTAAAGCATTGCAACCGCCCTTCCCGTTGCAATCTCGTCATTACGTCGCCTACCGCCATAACCGAGCCTTGCTTACTTATCGACCGCTCGTTCGAGCTTAAAAAGCGCGCAAAGGTCGTAACGGAAGAAAGGAAAGTCCCGCCCGTGCGCCGTACGAGCTCCCGCTCGGCAACAAGGGTAAGTCTGTCCTCGCAAAAAATAAGATTACGCCCGCCCGCTTGTTCGTAAGCGAGGGCGTACTCGGACATAGCTTCCATACATTCGGACAGCGTATACGCTTTTACGATGGTGGTCATCTTTGCTTTTTCTCCCGATTTTTTATCTTCTATACCATTATACCATATTCAAGGTAAAATTTTCAGCTTTTTTTCACAATAATTTTTAAGAAATCTTCATTTTGTTTTTTACAAATCTGAAAATATGTGGTATAATAGTAGTAACGATGAATTTTTACGGCGAAAAAACGCCGAAACGAACAGGACACACGCATTATGAAACGCAAAAAACTTTTCTCTATCGCTTCCCTGCTTTTGGGCGCAACCCTCTTTGCAGGCTGTACGGACACGAATTATAAGGTGGTCTTCGGCGACTACTGGTATTATCACGTAGACCAACCCGCTTCGGGCGAGGTCGTGGAAACGCTTACCTATAAGGTAAACTTCACTCCCGCAGACGGCTGGAATAATTACAGCGTAAATTATACGAACGGCTCGTATACGACCGTGCTTTCCGTGGATAAGACTAAATACGAAGGCAAGGAAGTCTATAAATACGAAACGCAACTCGACATCGACGTGGTTTTCACCTATGACGGCAAAACGAGCGAAACCTATTCCGACCAAGTAAGCACGGTGGTTTATCTTGAAAGGGCGGCGAAAGCACTCGCGCCTCTCTATTCGGAAAAGCACGTTGTCAGTCATTCTCCCGTCAACGGCGATATAACCGACAAGACCTTTGAGAATTTCGGCTACGACTATACCGTTTCCGTAGATTATCAAACGAAGAAGAGAACGATTACGAATAACAAGTTGGCGGAAACCGAACAAAACCGCACGGAAACGATTGCGGTGGAAATCAATGAAAAGGACGCGGAAAAATACCGCTTGATTGATAACGAAGCATTGCTTCTTGCGCTTCGCGCCGTCAATCCCTCGTCGGCGGTTTCCCACGAATTACTCGTGTACGCGCCTTTCTCTAAGGAAACGCAAAAAATCACCGCGAGCTTCGCCAAAGCGGAAACGGCTGAAAATATCTCTTTTAAAAAGGACGGCGCGGACTTTAAGGGAAATATAAGCTATAACCCCGTAACCTTATCCATTAACGCGGCGAACTCGGGCGCGTCGCAAACGGTATGGGTAGCGAACGCAAGCGACGTAAAAGCAAACGAGTACAGAAATATGATTTTGCGTTACGAAGCCCCCGTTTCCTATAACCTCGGTACGCTTGTCTATGAACTTGATACCGCAACCCTCGCCCCCAAAGCATAAAACAAAATATAACGGTAAAAAAAGAAATCGGTTGTTTCACCGATTTCTTTTTTTTCGTTGTCCGTAATTAGAATTCTTCTTTACAA
Organism: Candidatus Scatosoma sp.; assembly: GCA_045588185.1. Classification (GTDB taxonomy): domain Bacteria; phylum Bacillota; class Clostridia; order Christensenellales; family Borkfalkiaceae; genus Scatosoma. The sequence goes on from JAZNDR010000035.1 coordinate 9,536, forward strand.
TACAAGCGGAAGAATTTAGCGCAATCGTCCGTCCAGGTAAGCGTACGCTTTAAGCAAGGCTGATTGCCCGCGTTGATTTCCGCTCTGCCTGTCGAAGAGCCGTGGAAACCCTCGGGGTAGATATGCAATTCGAAGTCAACCCCCTTTTCCGCGCAAGCTTGTGCGTAAAGCAGAACGTTGTTCTGCACCTTTACCGCATCGTCCTTTGCCATCGCCCAAAGGAATGCAGGCGGTGTTTCTTCCGTTACGCTCTTATGTAATTCAAGCGTTTTCAAAAGCTCTGCTTTCGCCTCGTCCGAATACCCGTAAAGCAGGTTATTAAACGAGCCCTTATGTCCGACTTCCGTGATAACGGGATAGCAAAGCCCCACACCCGTGGGTTTACAGTCTAATTCCCTGCCCGCCTTTTCGGATACGGTCGCATATTCAATAGCAAGGTTGCCCGTCAAGTGCCCGCCTGCGGAAAAGCCGACCACGAAAATCTCGTCGGGGTTTACTTGCAATTCCCGCGCGTGCTTTTTAATATAATCGACGGAAGAAGCAAGCTCGATAAGCTGTTCGGGGTACGGCGCGCCGTTTTCCCCACCGCAAAGATAATTTAAAATAAAGGTATGAAAGCCGAGGGATAAAAATTCAAATGCAATCGGTTCTGCCTCGCGTTTGCTTGCAAACCCGTACCCGCCCCCGGGAACGACCACCACCGCGGGGCGTTTCCAGTCTTCGGACCCTCTATCAAAGGGCTGCGCCGCAAGCAATGCCGTCAACACGCCGCCTTGCGTACCGTATTCTTTTTGTAAGTCTAAATCAAATACTTTCATAATTTCCCCTCTTTTTAGTTAAAAAACTCCTCGTAAATTGCCTTGATACAATTCGCGCAATCGTCGTTTTCTACACCGACGATAATATTCATTTCACTCGAACCTTGGTCAATCATAATGACGTTGATACCCGCTTCGGAAATCGCCTTGAACAAGCGCGCGGAAGTACCGACGTTCTTTGCCATACCGTGTCCGACCGTCGCAACCAACGCAATATTTTCGTGCGTGTAGATTTTATCAGGGTTGACCGCTTCTTTCATTTCCTCGATAATTTGTTCCAAAACGCCGTTTTTAAGATACGAATTGTCAATAACGAGCGACATAGTATCCACACCCGAGGGCAAATGTTCGAAAGAAATGTGGTGTCTTGCAATAACGGACAGCACCTTTTCCACGAAACCGATTTCGCCGTTCATCATAGATTTTGCCAAGAAGATAACGGTGAAGTCCTTTTTACCCGCTACGCCCGTAACGACATTTTCGCGTACGTCGCGCGTAGAGGTTTTTACGATATAAGTACCCGCGTCGTCGGGGCGGAAGGTATTGCAAATACGGATAGGAATACCCGCGCTTCTTACGGGGAAAATGGACTCGCTATGTAACACGTTCGCACCCATATACGAAAGTTCGCGAAGCTCTTGATAGGAAAGCTCGGATATCCATTTCGGAGAATTGACGATACGGGGATCGCAAGCGTAGAAACCGCTGACGTCCGTCCAGTTTTCGTACAGCGAAGCCATTACGCCGCGCGCCACGATCGAACCGGAAATATCGCCGCCGCCGCGGGAAAAGGTCTTGACCTTTCCGTTTGCGCCAAGTCCGTAGAATCCGGGGATAACCGCGCGGGGATAGGCGGAAAGTACCTTTGCCGCCAAATCGAATGTTTCTTCTGCAAGCACGCCCTCTTCGTCAAAGCGCACGAATTCCGTTGCGTCTACGAACGGCACGCCCAAAACGGCAGCCATAATTTTCGCCGCGAGATATTCTCCGCGCGAAGCGCAATAATCACGGCCCGCGCCGTTTAAAATTTCGTTCTCTACTTCGTCGAGGGCTTCTTTCATACCCAGCGTTTTTCCTACTTCCGTTTCAATGTTCAAAAAACGGGTACGGATTTTACCGAACGTATCTTTAAAAGCCACGGTATCGCCCGCGTCCGCTTCGTCCGAGCATTTATATAAAAGATCGGTAACTTTGATATCGCCGCTAAAACGCTTTCCGGGCGCGGAAACGACAACGTACCGTCTTTCGGGGTCCGCTTCTATAATTTTTGCCGCCGATAAAATAACGTTTCCGTCCGCCATCGACGTGCCGCCGAATTTACAAACCTTGATAGCCATAATACTCCTCTTTTTGCGTGAAGCCTTCACGCCGTTTACTTCTCTCTTTTTCCCGATTAACCGATATTAAGCAATATTACCACGGCGAACGCCAAGATAAGCGAAATTGCTTTAATCCAAAACTTTGAAATGAAAAGATTTTTTAAAAACTGTCCAAATTTCATTTGAGGCCTCCCGTGCGTTTTTTATCCGTCAAAGGCATTTCCTGCCAGTAATAATCTTTGAGTGCGTCCACGAGCATGTCGTAATCGGCGTAGCGGGTAACGTTACCCTGCTTGACGATGGAGATAATACCCGTTTCCTCGCTGACCACGAGGGAAATTACGTTTGCGACCTCGGTAATACCGATTGCCGCTCTATGGCGAGTACCGTATTCCTTGGGATAGCTCGTCTTTTGCGTGAGAGGCAGGAAGCACCCTGCCGCCTGTATTTTGTGTCCGTGAATAATGGTCGCGCCGTCGTGCAAGGGCGCTTTGGGGAAGAAGATACCCTCTATCATTTGCGTAGAGATTTCCGCGTCTATCTCCACACCGCTTTGCAATACCTGTTTAGGCAGACTGCCTTTCGATAAAACGATGAGCGCGCCCACGTTGTTTTTTGACATATTCTGCAACGCCTTAATGACGTTCGTTATACAACGCTCCGTATCCGCGCGCGAGCGCACTTCCGCACTGCCGCCCGTCAATTTCTCCACCAGCGTTTCCTTGGAACTGTGCACGTCCCAAAGACTCTTTTTTACTTCCACGTTAAAGAGTATCAGCATAAACGCCGAAATCAGGATAACGAAGAAAAGGAAGAAGGATTTTGTGACGAGTTCTTCGGCGAACACGTTGAGCGCACCGCCGACGAGAATCAACAGCCAATAGATAAGCATTAGTTTGGTTGCGTCGTTATCGCGCAAGACTTTCGACACGAAAAATATCAGCAGGAAAAAGAAGAAAATTTCCACGCCGTATATCACTTGAAAATTAACGAAAAAATCAATAAGACCGTCTTTTAAACCGATCAATCTGTTTACGATGGATAAAAGGTTCGTTCCCATACTTACCTCCCGTTCGTTCGTCTTTCGTATTTTGCACAAAAGATTACATTATTATTATATAAAATATCTACGGAAAAATAAAGCGTTTTTCCGTTCGTTTTTAGGAATTTGCAAAAAATAACTGTACAACAACCGTTTTCCACGCCGATTGCGGGGTTAATTTACCGCATTTGATATCCCCGATCGCCTCGTACACACCGCTATATATCCGAAGCAGCTCGTTCGTTGAAAACTTCGAGGCTTGCTCTCGGTTCTTTTTCGCCGCGTATTCCTTGATTCCCAACGCCAAAGCAACCTCTTTATCACTGCCTTTCATCAAAGAAGTTTCGTATAATCCCTTAAAGTACGCTGACAGCGAAGAGAGTAACGACAGCTCGTTAAACCCTTTCGTGGAAAGGTCGTCCGCTATTTTCACGAACGCGCCGTAATTTTTCCGTGAAAGCGCGTTTGCGAGTTCGTAAATTTTATATTCCGAATCGGGATATACGAGCGTATCGACAATCTCGTCCGTGAGCCTTTCTTTTTGTTCGGCTCGGCAATAGCAAAGCAGTTTTTCCGTTTCCTTGGCGATACGCGCCATATCGAAAACGCAATACGCCGCTATTTTTCCGCAGGTTACGCCGTCCGCGTATACTCCCTCGCGCTTGCAAGTAACGTATATCCATTTTTTAATGGTTTCTTCGTCCGCGCGAGCACAGTCAACAAGCGTTACGTTCGGCTTTTTGGAAAGCTGCGCTCCGCCCGTTTTCGGCTTTCCGCTATTGACTATCAATAGTACCGACGAGGTCGGCGGGTTTTCAAACAGTCCTTTTAAATAACTGTCGTAGTCCTTTTCGGACGGGTAAAATTCCGTAACCCGTACCACTCGTTTTTCGCTTACGAACGGAAAGGAATTCAAGGCGTCCGTCAGGGTTTGGATATGCTCGCCCTTTAAGCTTGCCCCGTCGAAGGAAGCGTAATCGAGGGTAGGTTCTTGCACGAAACGGGTGCGGATAAGCGCTTCCCCCTTTTCGCGAAAATACGCTTCTTCGCCCTCGAACACATAAATAGGCTGCGCGCCGTTTTCATCGGTAAATTTTTTAAAATCAACGTATTTCACGCACGCAACCTCCTTTATTTTTCCTTTTCGCCTATTCATTATACCATATTCGCAGGCAAAAAGCAAGAAAACGCAAGCGTTTTTCCTACTGCCTCGCGGGAATTATTCCCATGACCCAAAAGGTTAAAAGCAACGCTCCGCACACGGTAAACCGAACCCATTTCGGTAAATTCCATTTATCGGATAAAAAGGTAAGTGCAAGGAAGTACGGCACAAACGAAAGCGGTTGTAAGCAAAAGCCCGCAGGCGTGAACGCCGAAAAATCGGCAAGCTGAAACAGAAGCAAGAACGCCGACCAAAGCATATTCGGCAGATACAGCACCGCAAAACACGCGCCAAGTCGGATCGTAGCCATG
>JAZNDR010000036.1:0-8759 GCA_045588185.1 Candidatus Scatosoma sp.
GGAAATTATAAAAGAAACGCGGGAGTGTTAATCTCCCGCGTTTTTCACGATATGCAATTATTTATTGCTCTTGGAAACGTTGAAATAATATTCTACGACGTCGCCGTCCTGCATAATATATTCCTTGCCTTCCGAGCGCACTTTGCCTTCCGCTTTCGCGGCTGCAATCGAACCGAGGTTTAAAAGGATTTCCCAGTTTACGACGTCCGCACGGATAAAGCCTTTTTCAAAATCGGTATGAATTTTACCTGCGGCTTGCGGCGCTTTCGTTCCCTTAACAATCGTCCAAGCCCGCGTTTCCTTTTCGCCCGCCGTGAGATAAGATATCAACCCCAACAGCGCGTACGATTTTTTAATCAGTCGGTCCAAACCGCTTTCGCCTAAACCGAATTCTTCCATGAACACCGCTTTGTCTTCGGGTTCCATTTGCGAAAGCTCTTCTTCCGTTTTCGCGCAAATAACGAGCACTTCCGCGCCCTCTTTGGCTGCAAATTCCTTAACTTTTACAACAAAGGGGAGTTCGTCCTCGTTCTTGCCCATATCGTCTTCCTTGATATTCGCGGCGTAGATAACGGGCTTGACCGTTAAAAGGAAGCAGTTTTTCATAAACTCTTCTTCCTCGTCGGTGATATCAAAATTCCGCGCGGGTTTTTCGCTTTCGAGGTGTTTATATAACCGTTCAAGGAACGCGTATTCCTCGGCAGCTTTCTTGTCCGCACCGCCGCGCGCCTGTACTTTGACCTTGTTCATACGGTTTTGTACCGCTTCCATATCCGAAAGCACTAATTCAAGATTGATAGTTTCAATGTCGTTCACGGGGTCGATTTTGTTATCCACGTGCGTGATATTCGTATCCTCGAAACAGCGCACCACGTGCACGATTGCGTCAACCTCACGGATATGCGAGAGGAATTTATTGCCTAATCCTTCGCCCTTGGATGCGCCCTTGACCAAGCCCGCGATATCGACGAATTCAATCACCGCGGGGGTGATTTTTTTACTGCTGTATAAAGCGGCGAGCTTATCCAACCGTTCGTCGGGTACGGCAACGACGCCCACGTTGGGCTCAATGGTACAGAACGGATAGTTCGCGCATTCCGCACCTGCGTGCGTGATTGCGTTAAAGAGAGTGGATTTACCTACGTTGGGAAGACCTACAACACCGAGTTTCATAAAATTAACGTCCTTTTATCGGTTTTTCTTTGAATTTGCCTATCTATTATAATACAAAAAATAAAATTTGGCAAATTAAAGTTGCCCAAATTGAAAAAATACTTGCCGAAATAAAAAAAATATGGTATATTAGTAGGGAAAAATATGCAATCGACAAAAATCGAAAGGAAAAAATTATGGATTACAAGAAGTATATTGCCGACAAACTGACCGTCGAGGGGGTAACAAACGAAGAAATTTACGAGCTTTTAGCCCTCCCGCCTAACACGGAAATGGGCGACTACGCGTTGCCTTGCTTTAAATTTGCTAAAATATTGAGAAAGAGCCCCGTAATGATAGCGGAGAGCTTAAAGGCGGCCGTTGCGACGGACGAAGTCATCAGCGAAGTTTCCGCAGTAAACGGCTATCTCAATTTCAAAATAAACAAGGACGGTTTCGTGCGCGCAACGCTCGATAAAATTCTTGCGCAAAAGGACGCTTACGGTGCGTCGAACGAGGGCGAGGGCAAGACGGTTTGTATCGATTATTCCTCAATCAATATCGCAAAACCCTTCCATATCGGTCATCTGTCCACGACGGTGCTCGGCGGAGCGTTATACCGTATCTTCCATTACCTTGGATATAAAGCAGTGGGTATCAACCACCTTGGCGACTACGGCACGCAGTTTGGTAAGCTCATTTCCGCCTATAAACGCTGGGGGGACAAGGAAACGATAGAAAAAGGCGGTATCCGCGCCCTGAACGAACTGTACGTGCGTTTCCATCAGGAAGCGGAAGAACACCCTGAATACGACGACGAGGCACGCGCGTATTTTAAAAAGATAGAACAGGGGGATAAGGAATGTCTTGCGCTTTTCCACTGGTTTAAAGAACTCACCCTCAAAGACGTGCAAAAAATATACGAAATGCTTGATATCCGCTTCGATTCGTACGCAGGCGAAAGCTTCTATTCGGATAAAATGCAGCCCGTTGTGGACGAATTAAGAGCCAAAGGCTTGCTCACCGAAAGCCGCGGCGCGCAGGTGGTGGATTTGGAAGAATACAATATGCCCCCTTGCATTATTTTAAAATCGGACGGCAGTTCGCTGTACGCCACGCGCGATATGGCGGCGGCTACTTACCGCAAGAATGAATATGATTTTTATAAATGCCTCTACGTCGTTGCGTATCAGCAAAACCTGCATTTCAAACAATTCTTTAAAGTACTTGAAATGATGGGCAAGGACTGGGCAAAAGATTTGGTACACGTGGCGTACGGTATGGTATCGCTTGAAGAGGGTACAATGTCCACGCGTAAAGGGAACGTCGTGTTCTTGGAAGACGTTATAAATAAATGTATCGAAAAGGCGTATACCATTATCGACCAGAAAAACCCCGATCTTGAAAACAAAGAGGACGTGGCAAAAAAAGTGGGCGTCGGCGCGGTCATCTTCGGTGCACTGTATAACAGTAAGATAAAAGATATCGTATTCTCGTATGATAAGGTACTCAATTTCGAAGGGGAAACGAGCGTGTACGTACAATACACCTGCGCCCGTGCAAATTCCGTTTTACAAAAAGGCGGAGTGCCTGAAACCTTTGAAATTCCCGCACTTTGCGCAGAAGAAATAGAGCTTGTAAAAGCCCTTGCTACCTTCCCCGATACGGTAAAGGCGGCGGCGGAAAAATACGAACCGTCGTTCATCGCCCGTTTTGCGGTTGACGTCGCACAGAAGTTTAATAAATTCTATTTCGATTGCAAGATACTTACCGCCGAAGAAGAAAAGACGAGAACTTTCCGTCTTGCCTTGACGAACGCGACCTTGCAAACTTTGAAAAACGCCTTTGCGCTTTTGGGTATCGGTATTCCCGATAAAATGTAAACAAAAAAACAACGAACGCGCTTCCGCACCGTTACGGTTGGAAGCGCGTTTTCCTTATCAAAAACATAATCGACGGATAATTTCAAATTTTTTCAAAAAATTTTTTGTAAAACTCTTCCATTTTTCTTTGAAATATGTTATGATTAAAAGAGCACGGTGGAATTTTGGCTATGTCAGAAAAAATGTCTTATGAAAAATTACTTACAATAATCGACCCGAAAAAGTCGGGGGATCACGAATGGTTCTTATCGCTTCTTGACGACGAGAAACAAAAAGCGTACGAGGAAGAACACGTCGAGGCGGTAATGCAAATGCTGCGTATCGTCCGTATCCGTCCGCATATAAAGGCAATTAAAGAGGCGAAAGCGGAGATTGCGAAGTTGGAAAAAGAACCCGATTACGCCGCGGAAAATTACCGTAAAATCAAGCTTTTATTAGAGGAAATATCCCGCCAAGAAGCCAAACGCGACGCATTCCGTCCTTTTTTTGACGAGCCGTATTTCGCCCGAATGGATTTAATTGACAATATCGAGGGGTATAATAGCTACTATATAGGTAAAAAAGGGGACGTAAAGCTGGAAATCATCGATTGGCGCGCACCCGTTTCCAGACGGTATTACCAAAAAAGCTGTTCGTCCTTTACTATCAACGAATACGAATATAAAACGGTGCTTCGCCGTGCGCTCCGCACGCAAAACGGCAGGGTGCTCGATTTCAAAAACGAATACCTTTCGTTAAAGGACTATCTTTCCGCAGAGGAAATTGCCGATCGCGACGAGGAAAACGTGCTTGACCCGTTTTTACGGGAAATTATTAGAAACCGTAAGGAAGAGGCGGCGGTCAAGGATATTATCGAAACGATACAGGAAAAGCAATACGAGATAATCACTTGTCCCGAAAAAACGAATTTCGTTTTGCAAGGCTGTGCAGGAAGCGGAAAAACGATGGTCATGCTCCATCGGCTTAGCTATCTTATGTATAATAACGAGGATATCAAGCCCCGCGACGTGCTCGTGATTACGCCCAGCAATTCCTTTAACGCCTTTATTGACGAGCTTGCGGAGATATTAGAGCTTGAACGAGTCAAAACGACAACCGCATTCGACTATTTCCTGCAAGTCCTTAAAAATGAAAAAATAGATATCGCCGATAAGATAGATTTAACAGAAAAAGAGCCCGTTGAATATCTTGAATACGTATACTCTCCCAAATTTGTGGCAGACTTGAAAAAGAAACAGGACAAAGTTTACGACGATTTATACGGCTTGTTCACGGGGCAGGAGTGTAAGGAATTCGTTTCTTCGATTTTAATCGAATGCAAGAAACAGCTCCTTGCTTACGAGGGAATCAAAAACGCGTCTATGCGCGTCCGCCGCGCTGTTTTAGGCGAAATAAAGGAACGAAAAGAGGGCGGGTTGTATTACACCAAGCCTTTCCGCGAGCTGATGAACTGTATCCTCGATATCGAAGATTTTCTCGGCGGTACGCTCGCGAGCGAAAACGCGAAATCGCCTGAATATTTCTATCGGCAAATGATGTCCTTTTATAAAAGCTCGGCGTTCGCCTCGCGCAATACCGACCGCATTGTCCAAGAAGCGATTGCCTCGCTTGACGAACTGAAAACCGCTTTGGAAAAGGAAATTATAGACTTAAAACGCTTCCGTCAGCGAATCGGCAATATCGAAGTATTCCTCTACGCCGACCGAATCGAACGCAGAAAGGAACTCGTCAAAGAAATTGATTCCGTCAAAGAAAAGGTCAACCTGATAGGGGAAAGCAATACCGCCTTTGCCGAGTTCTACGGTTATCTTCGCGGAGAAAAGGAATTTTGCGAGATAGGTGCGGGAACGGCATTCATCGACGTCGTGCGGTATTTCTATCGTGAAACGGTGAAAAAATACAAGCGTAAATACGGCTTAAAACAGGGAAAAATGTACCGCTCGGACGCATACGCACTCTGTCAAGTTTGCGCAGGGCTTACCGATAAGCTTTCGCCCGTGTATGCGTATTTATTCATTGACGAGGCGCAGGATATTTCCACGTGCGAATACGATTTGTTCCGCAAAATCAATAAAAAAGCGGCGTTCAACGTGTTCGGTGATACCGCGCAAAACGTTACGCCGTGGCGGGGAATTCGGGACTGGAAAACGGTTTTCCCAGATTTCGAGCTGTACGGACTCAACCAAAACTACCGCAACACCAACCAAATCGTGGATTTCGTTTCTTCTACGCTCACCGTCGATATGCAGCCTATCGGTTACGATGGCCCTGAGGTGGAACGCATACCGCTTCGCGGTATCAGCGCGTTTTTTAAGGAAAAGAAAGGCTTGAAAACGATTATTTGCACGGAGGAGAAAAAGTCGGAGCTCTTACGAAAGTCGTATAACGACCTTTCCGTAAAGGGTAAATTATCCAAATCAAAAATCAACGTGATGACGGTGTACGAAAGCAAGGGCTTGGAGTTTTCTTCCGTCGCAGTCGTACCCGACGGAATGACCGCAAGTGAACTGTATATCGCTTACACCCGCGCGCTTAAAGACCTTGCCGTGGTGGATACGAAACGGCAAAAGGGGGCAGAATGAAAAATATATTTCTCGTAGACGCAGACGATACGGTTTTAGATTTCCACGGTGTTTCGGAAAAAGCACTGCGCGAATGTTTCCGTATAACGGGGCTTGAATGGAAAGAGGAATATTTAACGGCATACCGTAAAGTCAACGCAGAGCTTTGGGCAGCGTTGGAGCGTAAAGAGCTTTCCCGCGACGAACTGATGGAAACGCGGTTCGCACGCGTATTCGAAGCACTGCAAATCAAGGGAGATGATAAAAAGTTTAACCGTTTATACGTCGAATACAATTCTAACAATCCCGCGTATTTAGCGGGTGCGGAAGCATTTTTGCAAAAGCTGAAAACGCTCGGGCGGGTGTATATCGTTACCAACGGCACGGAATACGTACAAAAGGTGCGTTTTGACATTTCCAACCTTTGGCAATACGCTGACGGCGTGTTCATTTCCCAACAGGCTGGCTACGATAAACCCGACCCGCGCTATACACAGTACGTAATAGAGCGTATACAAGATTTTAAAAAGGAAAACGCGGTGTGGATAGGGGATAGCTTATCCGCCGATATTAAGGGCGCAAACCTTGCAGGCATAGAAAGTATTTGGTTCAATCCGCACAAAAAAGAGGTGGTAGGCGAAGCCAAACCCGACTATATCGCAGAGAGCTTTGAAGAGATATTAACGATTTTACAGACAATAAATTGACGAACAGGGAAAATTTTTCCGTTCAAACGTTTGAAAAATTAGAAAAAAAGTGTTATAATGGTGTAAAATGGTAGATTATAACGCAATTTTCCCGCAAAAATTGCGAAATTTTGCGTTATAGAACGAAACAGGATAAAGAGGACGAAATGGCAAAAGAACAGAAACAAGAGGCAAAAAACGAGTACAGCGCAAAAAATCTCGAAGTATTAGAGGGGCTTGACGCCGTCCGTATGCGTCCCGGTATGTATATCGGTTCGACGGGCGTAAAAGGCTTGCACCATATTCTTTGGGAAATCGTGGATAACGCCGTGGACGAAGCGGCGAACGGCCATGCAGACAAAATCAAAGTGACCCTGCATTCCGACGGCAGTGCGTCCGTCGAGGATAATGGGCGCGGTATCCCCACCGACGTACACCCGAAAGAGAAAGTTTCGGGTGTTCAGCTTGTTTTTACCAAATTACACGCAGGCGGTAAATTCGGTCAGGGCAACTACGAATATTCAGGCGGTCTGCACGGCGTAGGCGCGTCCGTTACCAACGCTCTTTCCGAATGGCTCACGGTCGAAGTATATCGCAATAAAAAGATATATAAAATGAGCTTCCATTCCAAATACAATCCCCGTAAAAAGAAAATTGAATCGGGCTTGCCTGACGGCCCTTTGGAAGATACGGGCATCAAAACCAACCGCCGCGGCTCGTTTATCCGTTTTAAACCCGACCCCAACGTGTTTTCCGAAACCGATTTCGATTTAGAAACGGTCGAAGAACGGTTAAGACAGCTCGCATTCCTCAACCGCGGCGTGGAAATCACTTTTATTGACGAGCGTATCACGATGGCGGAAGCCCGTCGTAGCCGTATGCTTTTCGGCGAAGAAGAGGGAGATACGAGCGAAGACGGCGCGGAAACGGAAGTGGAAGAAGAAAGCGCGGAAATCGTAGAGGAACAGACCGATTTATTCTCTTTTGCCGAGCCTCAGCAATCGCTTTTTGCCGAAGTGGACGAGCTTGCGTTAGAAAGCGAGCCTTACCGCGTTGTGTTCAAATTCGACGGCGGTATTTCCGACTACGTGAAAAGTCTTACCGACAGCGAAAGAAAGCTGTATTCCCAGCCTATTTATTTCTCTACGGTAAAAAACGATATTCAGGTAGAGTTTGCTATTCAGCATTATAACGGTTACCGTGAAAAAATGTTCTCTTTTGTCAACAATATTCCCACTCCCGAGGGCGGTTACCACGAAATGGGTTTCCATTCGGGCTTAACGAGAGTACTCAACGATTACGCAAGAAGCAACGGCTTCTTAAAAGATAAGGACGCGAACTTCCAAGGCGACGATTTCGGCGAGGGGTTGGCGGTGGTTTTGTCCGTAAAGCTTGCGGTCGTACAGTTTGAGGGACAAACGAAAACGAAGTTAGGGAACACGGAAGCCCGTCCCGCAGTAGAGGCGGCGGTAGTGGAAGGCTTCAACGCATTCAAGAACGTCCGCGGCTATAAAAAGACGATGGAAGAAATCATCAAAAAGGCGCAGGGTGCGGCAAAATCCCGTATCGCGGCAAAGGAAGCCAAGGACAATATCCGTAAAACGAAAAAAATCGACGGATTGACCTTGATAGGCAAGCTTGCGGCATGCTCGGGGAAAAAGCCCGAACTCAACGAAATCTTCATTGTAGAGGGCGATTCGGCTGGCGGTACGGCAAAGCAAGCGCGCGTTAGACAATTCCAGTCCATTTTACCCTTGCGCGGTAAGCCTTTGAACGTAGAAAAGAAAAAGCTTGCGCAGATACTCGAAAATGAGGAAATCCGTACGATGATCGGTGCGATCGGCGCAGGTATCGACCCCGATTTCAATTTAGAAAAGAGCAATTACCATAAAGTAATTATTCTTTCCGACGCCGACCAAGACGGTATGCATATCCGCTGTATTCTGCTTACCTTCTTCTTCCGTTATATGCGCCCGCTTGTCAATGCAGGGTACGTGTATATCGGTATGCCCCCGCTTTATAAGGTTTATAAAGGGGATAAGGTCGAATACGCTTACGACGATAAAGAACTCAACGAAAAGATAGAAAAAATCGGCAAAGGCTATCAGTTGCAACGCTATAAAGGTCTTGGCGAAATGAGCGCGGAACAGCTTTGGGAAACGACGATGAACCCCGCAACGAGAAATCTTACGCAAGTTACCGTCGAGGACGCGGCGAAAGCGGAAAAGATGATAACCACGCTTATGGGCGATAAGGTAGAGGGCAGAAAAGAATTCCTTGCAAAATACGCAAACTTCAATAAGCGCGACGCGTTTATGGACAAGATAGAAAAGACAGACAAGAAGGAGAACGGCAATGGCGAAGAATAAGAAAGAACCGGAAATGCTTGAACCTACGGGGCAATTATACGTCGAGCCGCTTGAAAAGGTATTGCATACCTCGATGTTGCCGTATGCGGAATTCGTTATCCTCGACCG
>JAZNDR010000037.1:0-30489 GCA_045588185.1 Candidatus Scatosoma sp.
AAAGAAAGATAAAAAGAAAAAGTAAATCACGGCTTGCTTGTATGCGGTAGGCGAGTTAGCGTGGCACTGGGGTGCCGTGCCGGTATTCACGCACTTTAGTGCGCAAAATAAAGCCCCCACTTCTAGTGGGGGATATTTACTGGTACAGTATTGACGAAAAATGCTTAAAGGGGGAAACCGAAAAAAGAAAACGGCGGAATTGCGCAAGCGGGTCAGCGCGAAAACCGCCGTTTTTTCGGACTTTAAGTCAGTCAAGTGAGTAAAACAAAAGCGACGACACCAAAACCTAAGCGCCGCAGGCGCGCGAACGCAAAAGTCAAGGTGTCGGCGTATACTCCCGAATAAAAAAAGTTGTTGCGCTTAGCTTATAATAATTCAAAGGTCTAATTAGATAAAATTGATAGGAATTACACGGTCGTTGTCTTTGAGAGTAAGTAGATTTTCGTACAAACAAACCACGCCTCCTTCACCTCGCTTGACATTGGGTATTTTATCGAGAATATTAAAGGCATCAATGTCGCTTCTTTTTGGATCGGCGTGCTTTTTGATTTCAATAGGATAGAACGTACCACTCTCTTCTATAAGAAGGTCGATTTCATTCATTTCCTTATCACGATAGAAATAGATAGGCGGTTCAAGAATACCTTTATTATAATAACTTTTGATGATTTCTGATATAACGAAGGTTTCAAAAAATGCGCCAGCCATTGCGCCGTTCTTCAACACCTCAGGCGTGTTCCATTTCGTAAGATAAGCAGCAAGACCCGTATCCAAGAAATACAATTTAGGCGTTTTTATTGCACGCTTGGTAATATTGTTGGAATATGGTTGCAGTAAATATATTACGTTGGACGCAACGAGAATCGAGAGCCATCTTTCTGCGGTAGGTGCGCTAATACCAACGTCTCGTGCGAGGGAGGCAAGGTTGAGCAGGTTTCCTGTCATTGCTGCGGTTGCGGTCATAAACTTGGTGAACTTAACGGTGTCTCCGATTTCGGATAAATCCCGCACATCGCGTTCAATATACGTACGAACGTAAGCGGCGTAAAATATTTGCCAATCGAAGTCAGGGTTTTCATAAAGTTCGGGCATGCTACCACGGTGGATCAGTTTCCAAACTTCGTCGTAGGGAATGGGGGTAAGGTGTTGTTTTCTTGCGGAAAGATATTCTTCCGTGGGGATAAACGGCGTATCAAAATTAACGTTATAAATTTCGCGCAAGGAATAACCAAGCAAAGTAATAGTTTTGCCAACTTGGCGTGGTCCAGCTACAAGCACGGCTCCAAACATTTTAGCGAGTGTAGAAACGGTTTTTTCAGCATGTCTTTTACGATACACAACAAGCACTCCTTTGGCTGATATAATATCCAATATTATATCAGCCATAAAAGACAAAAAAGTCAAGTGATTTTATAAAAAAATATATTTTGAGGGAGAAATATTGGCGAATTATAAAAAATTTACGGACGAGCAGATAAGATGTCGCTGAAACGAATATTGCGATATGCTGCAAAAAAGATGCAAAGGAAACATTATGGTGTAACAATGGCGCGTGTGATGAAACAGATGGTACGGATTATTTTCTGTATATTAAAAAGTGGAAATGCTTACGTAGAGTCGACTATTTAACAAGTGAGAAGTATATTTAACGAGATATTCTCGTTTTTTCAGCATACCTTTTTGAGGTCGCAAAATGTGAAAATTGCACAAAAATAATTGGGTGTTTTTATTGACAACTGTTATAGTTAGCTCCCAAATAAATTAAAGTCGGCTTATGTTATAGAAATGGAAATTCTCAATTCCCTTTGGCTTGTTTGCGGTATTGCGAAGGGGAAGCCTTATAATATTTTTTAAACGCCTTGCTTAAAGAGAAAGCGGTGGAAAAATTTGTTTTTTCTGCAATCTCTTCTAAAGTAAGGTTGTTATCCATAATCAATTTTTCAGCAATTGCCAAGCGTTGCATATTGTAAAAATCTATCAATCTCAACGAGGTGACTTCTTTGAAGGTCGTTGATAGGTAATTATAAGAAAAATTAAAAACCTCGGATAATTCGGTTAGAGAATGAATGGCGTCAATATTAGAATTGATATAGTCCATTATTTGATAGCAAAGCAAATTTTTGTCGTTGATGATTGTTGCGTCAGCCGAGTGCGCTTTTTTCAAAATGCGCAAAGAATACACGGCTATTTGCCAAATCATCCCGTTTAACAGGGTAGATGAAAATTCCTTATTAAAGTCTTGCATTTCGTTGATCGCCAACGGGAAGAGAGTGGAAATTCTGTTGGAACGGAATAAACGGCTATCTTCAACAATCAGCGTTGATGATAATAAATGCAGTTCCTTTTTAAGATTTTCATTTAAGGGGAAAAAAGAACAAAAGTCGTATTGTAAAGGATTATTTTTGCTGGATACAACAGCGTGAATATCGTGCAAACAGGATAAATAGATATCCCCAGCTTTTACGGGAATAGGTTTATTATTAGTATAAATAGTACCCTCGCCGCCTGTGACAATAGTAAGCTCGTACCACTTTGTGTGATAATGGTTTGGATAAGCCGTTGTTTCGTTACAAAAGATGCGCCCGATTTGATATATATAAAAATCGGTCAACACAAGGGGCTTTTCAATAAAATTATAAGTAATTAAATATTGATTTTCCATAGTTGAATTTTAGCATAAATAAAATAGAAAGTCAATAAAAAAGCATATATAATTTTGGTAAAAATTGAGAATGGGTATATACCTTGCGGAAAAATGGATATGTTTTCTATTATCTATGGATATGGACATTCAGTGTGTTTTATGATAAAATAAACACATAAAATATGCACAATGGAGGCAGTATGAAAACAATAGCAGTTATAGGTTGTGGAAGAATTTCTGAAATGGCACATTTTCCCACGCTCTCGGAAATGGAAAACGTGAGAATTAAGTACGCTTGCGATTTAATTATCGAAAAGGCACAGGAAAAGCAAAAAGCCTTTCCTAAAATCGAGAACGTAATCGACGATTATAATATCGCCCTTGCCGATCCCGAGGTGGACGCGGTATACGTCTTGACACCCAACTATGCGCATTATACCATCACAATGGATGCGCTCAAAGCAGGGAAGCACGTATTTTGTGAAAAACCCATTACGGTCAATTATGCGCTGTCCTGCGAAATGGCAAAGGAAGCGGAAAAGCAAGGCAAAATATTGAATATCGGTGTTTGCAACCGTTATCATAAATCGGTAGAAATGCTGGCGGATATGGTCAAAGAAGGTAGATTCGGGAACATTTATCACGTCTATTGTTCTTTTAGAGATTTCCGTAATATTCC
Organism: Candidatus Scatosoma sp.; assembly: GCA_045588185.1. Lineage (GTDB taxonomy): Bacteria > Bacillota > Clostridia > Christensenellales > Borkfalkiaceae > Scatosoma. Next base: position 3,324 of record JAZNDR010000037.1, read on the forward strand.
CGGGCTTGGCGGTGCGTTTACAACGAAAGCGAAATCGGGCGGCGGCGTACTGATTGACTGGGGTGTGCATTTCCTCGACTTAATTTTGTATATTCTCGGCGGAGCAAAATTGCAAACGGTTACTTGCGACACCTATTGTGAAATGGCAAAGGACATGAAGTCGTATAAGTATAGAGGCATGTGGGCGGAAGAAACGTCGGATATTGAAAAAGGAGTAAATAACGTAGACGATTTCATTACTGGTCATATCCGTACGGATAAAGCAAGCATTTCCTTTAACGGTGCGTGGGCACAGAACATTGACAAGAACGAAATGTTCATTGATTTCCTTGGCGACAAGGCGGGAGCAAGATTAGACTACGGTAAAAAATTCGAATTGTATGACGGTTCGAGCTTGGAAACGATTGCGCCTGAATATGATATTCCGAATATGTACTTGGAAGAAAATAAGGCGTTTATCGAGTCGATTGAAACGGGTGTCAAAAATAAAAATCATATCGACAACGTATTGGAAAGCGCGAAATTGTTGGATACGTTGTATCAATCGGCTGAACAGAAAAAGGAAATCAAATTATGAAAAAAATCGGGTTTGTAGATTATTATATCAGTGAGTGGCATGCGGAGAATTATCCTGCTTGGATAAAGGAAACCTGTAAAAAAATGGGGTTGGAATACGAGGTGTCTTATGCTTGGGCATTGAAAGACCTTTCCGAATACGACGGAAAAACTACGAAAGAGTGGTGTGAGGCATTCGGGGTGGAACAGTGCGCGACGGCACAAGAGCTTTGCGAAAAGAGCGACTATATCGTTATTTTAGCACCTTCTAATCCTGAAAAGCATTTAGAATTAGTAAAGGCGACTTTTCCCTATGCGAAAGGCAAGCGTTTCTACATAGACAAGACCTTTGCGCCTGATTTGGCGACGGCAAAGGAAATATATGCTTTGGCGGAAGAATGCGGGATTAACTTTTTCTCGACGTCCGCGCTCCGTTATGCGGACGAAATTCAGGAACTTGAAAGTTGCGACGGCGTGGTAACCTATGGTGGCGGCGGTAATTTTGAAGAATATATTATCCACCAAGCCGAAATGATCGTGAAGACGATGGGTAGTAATCTTGCGCGCGTGAACACGACGAACACAGAAACGGGGAACGATTGTCTTATCGCGTTTCGGGACGGCAGAGTGGCGGAAATGCATTACGCACCGAGTTTTGCTTTCCGTATTATTGTGTCGCAAAAGGAAAAGCGTGAAATACAAATCACGTCCGACTTTTTCAAAAATCTGATGAAAAAAATGATATTGTTTTTTGAAACGGGAGAAACGGATTTTGGCGCAGAGCAAACACTCGCGGTAATGGCGTTACGCGAGGCGGTCATCAAATCAAAAAATAATAACGGAAGCTGGATTGAATTTTAATATTATGAACGATAAGCAGTTAAAAGTAGCGGTAATAGGTTGCGGAAGAATCTCCGTGATGCATTTCGACGGGATCTTCGCATTTGGCGAACGCGTCAGGCTTGTGGCGTGCTGTGATAACAAGCCTGAGCAGGCGGATTATTACGCCGAAAAATTTGGAGTCAAAGCTTATTATGATTATAAGGCTTTGCTGGATAACGAGTCGTTAGACGCCGTGCATATTTGTTTACCGCATTATTTACATACGGCGGTGGCGGAATACGCGTTTAAGCGCGGTGTGCACGTATTGAGCGAAAAGCCGATGGACGTCAATTACGAAAAGGCGGAGCACGCGGTACAGGTTGCAAAGGACAACGGTGTTTTGTACGGCGTTATTTTTCAGTGCCGATATAATAACGCGCCCATTTTAGTAAAGCGCGCGGTGGACAGCGGGAAGTTGGGTAAAATCATTTCCGTCCGTTCCACGCTTACGTGGTCCCGCTCGGACGAATATTACAGCGAAAGCGATTGGAAGGGCACTTGGGATAAAGAAGGCGGTGGCGTTATCATCGATCAAGCCATTCACTCCATTGACTTAGTAAATTGGATTGTGAACAGCAAGCCTAAAAAAGTATCCTGTTCGATAGCGAACCGCGGACACAATATCGTGAAAGTTGAGGATAGTGCGGAAGGATTGATTATTTACGAAAACGGCGTTGTTTACGGGTTTTACGCGATGAATAATTACGGTTGCGACGAGCCTATCGAAATCAAACTCTATTGCGAAAAGGGCAAGGCGGTATTCGGTTACGACGACGCATATATCACTTATAACGACGGAACGCAAGAGGAGGCGCACCAAGTAGACGTACAAACGGTTGAAGGGGGCAAAGATTATTGGGGATTCCAACACGCCAAGCAGATATCTGAATTCTATAAAGCCGTTTTGGGTGAAAAGGAGTTGGAGATTAGCGGGGAAGAGTGCTTGAAAACGCATAAGCTGATTTGCGAGCTGTACGAAAAGGGTAAGGAGAATTATTCCGTATGAAGATAGGCGTTATTACCGATTGTTTTAAAACGAATTTAGAAGAAAGTATAAAAACGGCGGGACGGTTAGGCTTATCCGGCGTTCAAATTTATGCCACAACAGGCGAATTTTCTCCTGTTACTTTAACGGAAGAAAAGAAAGCGCTTTATAAAAAGTTATTAAAAGAAAACGGGCTTACCGTATCCGCGCTTTGCGGAGATATGGGCGGGCACGGTTTTGAAATAGAAGCTGATAATGCGGAGCGCATTGAAAAGACGAAAGCGATTATAGACCTTGCCGTGGAGTTTCAAGCAAAAGTGGTTACTACGCATATTGGCGTTATCCCTACGGACGAAACAAGCGAACGGTTTGGGGTAATGTTGAAAGCATTGACTGCTTGCGGAGAATACGCAAAAGAAAAAGGCGTGACGATGGCGATAGAAACGGGGCCTGAAACCGCGCCGACTTTACTCAAATTTGTCAGCCAAATCAAGGGCGGCGTAGGAGTGAATTTAGACCCAGCGAACTTTGTAATGGTAACGGGGCAGAATCCCGTAGAAGCGGTATATATGCTGAAAGACTATATCGTGCATACGCACTTAAAAGACGGCAAAATGTTAAAAAAGACCGACCCCAAAATCATTTACGACCATTTTGCCGAAGGCGGTATAGAGGCACTTAACGTGGCGGATTTCTTTATTGAAACGCCCGTCGGAGAGGGGGACGTGGATTTTATCGGCTACGTACAAGCGTTAAAGGATATCGGGTTTGACGGATTTTTAACGATTGAAAGAGAAACGGGTGCAAATCCCGCCGAGGATATCGTTTTAGCAAAAGAATATATCGAAGAAATCTTATAAGAGTTTAAAGCAAGACAAGAGGGAATTATGTGGAATACGCACGACGCGTTGAAAGAAAAACTGAAAAGTCAATACGAAAAGAATCGTTTTGAGGGCGGGTTGGAGTATCCCGTATTGAAGGACGATTTATACGCGCGTTTTTTCACAGACGAGCGGTTGAGTGTGGCAAGGAAAAAAACGCTGGCGCTTTGCTATATGCTGCGAAACTCGAAAATTGATATATGCGAGGACGAGTTTTTCTTTGACAAGATCGAGTATTGGAATAAAGAATATTGTAAGGATATCAAAGATGTCCGCTCGGTGATGCCCGTATTCGTATGGGAAAGAATGTACGAAACGCAACAAAAGATAGCCAAGGAAACGGACAACTTACATACAAAAGCGTTTGAAACGCAAGCGTTTATCGACGTGATGGATTTTGGGCATATCGCACCCGACTGGAATTTTTTAATAAAACGGGGCGTTGTGGGCGTAATTGAACGCTTGAAGCAATATCAAAAGACTTGTGGCGACAGTACAAAGAATGAATATTATCAAAACGGAATAGAGGTATACGAAGCGATCGTCGATTATCTTTTGCGAGTTGCCGATTTGGCGGAAAGCAAGGGCGGAGAAAAAATGTGTTTTATGGCGGATAATTTACGCCAACTGACGAAAACGGCTCCGCAAACGCTTGCCCAAGGTATGCAGCTCACACTGCTTTTTTATACGATTTTGAAAGATTTGGAATCGACGGGCATTCGTTCGTTAGGCGGGTTGGACGGCTTATATTATCCGCTGTATAAAGCGGATTTGGAAAGCGAAAGATTTACCGAGGCACAACTTAGAGAATTGACAAGGGATTTTCTTTGGAAAATCAGCGCCATGAATATTCCGCAAAATACGCCCTGTTATATCGGCGGAAGAACGGAGAACGGAGAAGATAAAACCAACGAGTACACAATGGTTTTATTAGAAGAATATAAAGCACTGGATATCTATAATCCCAAAATCCACGTATTATATCACGAAAATATCAACCCCAAGGTATTGCGTTTCATTTTGGAAACGATACGAGAGGGAAACAACAGCTTTGTGTTTTGTAATCTCGACGTTATTTCCCGTTCGTTTGAAAAGCTCGGCATAACGGCGGAGGACGCGAAAAAGGTAATCGTATACGGCTGTTACGAGCCCGCCGTGGAGGGAATGGAAGTGCCTTGTGCAGGCGGTGCAACGTTAAATCTTGCCAAAGCGGTAGAATTAGCGCTTTTCAACGGGAAAGATCCCAAAACGGGTATTGCAATCGGTTTACCGACGGGCGAAGAGTTTGCGAGCTTTGACGAGTTTTACGAGGCGGTAAAAAAACAGCTTACGCATTTGGTTGAGGCGTGTGCAGGATTGCTTACCAAGTACGAGGCGCATTATCCGAATATATGCCCCACGCCGATACTTTCCGCAACCTACCGCCATAGCGTAGAACAGGGCGTGGGATTGTTCGAGGGTGGCGCAAAATACAATAACACTTCTATAATCGGTGCGGGTATTGCTACTGCGACGGATAGCGTAGTCGCTGTGAAAAAGCTGGTGTTTGAAGAAAAAAAGATTTCGTTCTCCGCGCTGAAAAAATGCCTGCTTGCGGATTTCGAGGAGTATCAAGACGTACTCCGCTACACATTGAACGAAGTGCCCAAATACGGCAACAATAACAAAGAAACGGACGATATCGCCGTTGACTTATTTAAGGTTTTTTCTAATCTTATCAATAACCGTAAAAACGGTCGAGGCGGCGTGTTCCGTTGCGGATTATTCTCTATTACTACCCGTATTCCGATGGGTGCGGCGATGATAGCAACGCCCGATGGCAGAAGAAACGGAAAGCCACTTTCAAAAAATCTTGGGGCAACCGCAGGACAGGATAAAGAGGGCGTAACGGCTCTGTTGCAAACGCAGCTCCGTTTCGACGCTACGCAAATAGCCGACGGTACGGTTTCAGATATTTTATTGCATACCTCGGCGGTAAAGGGCGAAGACGGACTTCTTGCCTTTGAAGCGTTATTAAAGACTTATATGCAAGGCGACGGATTTGCGATACACTTCAACGTACTGAATAAAGAAGTTTTACAAAAAGCGCAGGCAGAGCCTGAAAAATACCGCAATTTGCAGGTTCGCTTATGCGGTTGGAACGTGTATTTCGTAGATTTGAATAAGCAGGAACAAGACGATTTTATTTTACAAGCGAGCGTGAATGAGTAAATGACAGGAAGAATAGTCAACGTAAAAAGATTTGCCGTCCACGACGGCGACGGAATCAGGACGACGGTGTTTTTTAAAGGCTGTCCGTTGCACTGTTTATGGTGTCATAACCCCGAAAGTATCACTTTTGAAGAAGAGCTTGCCTATTACGCGCATAAATGCACCGATTGCGGGGCGTGCGGGGGGATATGCCCTGCGAACGAATACGACGGAAAGCATGTTTTTAGCAGAGAAGCTTGTCGGCTTTGTAAAAAATGTTTAAAAATTTGTCCGAACGGCGCGTTTGAGTGGTACGGGAAAGAGGTTTCCGTGGACGAATTGTTGGAAAAGCTTTTAGAGGACAAGTCCTTTTATCAAACGAGCAACGGCGGGGTTACGCTGTCAGGCGGGGAGTGTTTGATGCAGGCGGAATTTTGCGCCGAACTCTTAAAAAAGTGCAAGGAAAACGGTTTGCATACTGCCGTCGATACCTGCGGATACGTAAAAAGGGAAGCGTTTGATTTGGTCATTCCGTACACGGACGTATTTTTATACGATATCAAGGCATATGAGCAAAAAACACATATAAGTTGCACGGGAAAATCCAACGAAAGGATATTGCAAAATCTTCTGTATTTAGAGGAAAAGGGTTGCGATATAGAAATCCGTATTCCGTACGCACCCGAATACAACCACGGAGAGATGGATAAAATCGCACGGTTTTTATCGGGTTTACAGAGCGTTTCTAAAATCAAGATTTTACCCGTACACAATTTTACGGACGCAAAACGGCAGGCATTAGGATTGACTGCGGTGGAGCATTTTGCCGTTCCTACCGCCGAGCAATTAGAAGAAGTGAAAGCGGTATTTGCAAAAAATAATTTGTCGGTAATCGTCGATTAGACGAACGAAAAATAAACCAAAAAACATATTTCGGAGGAATAATATGAAAAGAAAAATTACACTTTTATTGGCAGGCTTGATGGCGGTTTCGTCGTTTTCTATGACGGCTTGCGGTGGCAGAGAATCACAGGTGGAGATTGATACTTCAAAATCGGTTCTTCACGTCGGCGTATTTAATGCTGGTTACGGTTCGGCTTGGGGCTATGAAGCGGCGGCGGACTTTGAAAAGCTGTATGAGAATACTTCTTTTGAAGAAGGGAAAAAGGGCGTTCAGGTCATCATCGAAGCAGAAAAAGAAGCGTTTACCACAACGGCGTTAACTTCTACAATGGCAGGCAAAAAGAATGCCTTGTATTATCTTAGCAACTTCCAATACGACAACGCGCAAGCAACGGGCTTGATTGCGGATATCAGTGAAATTTACCAAGAAAAAGTATACGATGAAAACGGCGATTTGGCAATGATGGACGACGGTAAGGGTAATCTTATCCCTATCGGCAATAAAACGGCTACGTTGTCTATGAGAGACAGGGCTACGCCGGAGGCAAAAGATTTATGGTTGGAAGAAGATCAAAAATATTACGGCGCACCGTGGGCAGGTTTGGTAACACAGCTCGTTTACGATGCGGACTTGTTTGACCGCTATCGTTATTTCTCCGATGCGCAAGGGAATTTTAATAAGACCTTGGCAGACGTAGAGAGCGGAAATTGCGGTACGGGTCCCGACGGGAAAATGGGCACGGCAGACGACGGTATGCCCGTAACCTATAACGATTTCTTGCGTTTGATGAAAAAGATGAAAGAAGAGGACGTAATTCCTTTCACGTGGTCGGGTGATACGACGTATCAAAGACAACAAGCGTTTAGAAACGTTTTTGCAAACTATGAGGGTGCGGAAAGATTTGACCTTAACTATAATAAAAACGTTTCCCAAGAAGAGATGGCTGCGGCAGGCGTGTCGAACGTATACGAGTATTTGGCATTGCAAGAAGGCAGAAAGGCGGCGGTGCAATTTTTCCACGATATTGTAAAGGGTGGGTATTACGATCCGCAGGCGTTTACGCAATCGTATACGGCGGCGCAAAGTAATTATATCAATAGCGTAAATGATGAGAAACCTATCGCTTTCTTTATGGAAGGTTCGTATTGGGAAAGTGAAACGAGAAAGAGCTTTGACGAAATGGCAAAAGACGACGCTTCTCTTGGTTACGGCAAACGTAACTTTAAGGTGTTACCCGTACCCAATTTCGTGGGCGTAGAAGGTCTTACAGACGAAAAGGACGATGCCAAAGAACAAGTATTCTGCGGTTCGGGGACAACGGCGCTTGCATTCCTCACCGAGAAGAATTCCTGTGATAATCCTGCATTAGAACGTCATCTTGCCGAATTGTTTTTACAGTTTACGTCTTCCCGTGAGCAACTTGTAAAGATTATGAAGAATACGGGCGGTTGTATCGGTTTGTACGATTTTGAAATTTATGACGACGAGTTGACAACGTTGACGAAGTACGGACAGGATATTTGCAGATATCTTGATGAAGGCACGAAAATTGTTTGGTCAACGGAACATCACGAAGATAAAGCAAATACGTTGACGGCATTTTTCTTACGCTACAACGGAACACATTATTATGATTGCGCATCTATGTTTAAAAATAATCCCGAAAAGACGGTTGCGGAATGTCATCGTATGACGCAAGACGCTGTTAAAAGCCTTATAAATTAAAATTGGAAGGAAAATTATGGTTGATTTTAATAACGCAAAGCAGGAAAAGCTTATTGCTAACTCCGAACGGAGTGAAAGAAACGGTAAAGGCGACAATGGGAAGAAAGTAATGACTTTAAAAACCGTAAAAAAGAAAGAAACGCTTTTTCTCATTTCGCTGTTGGCGTTTCCGATTGTTCAATTTATCATATTTTATATCATTTTAAATATCAACTCTATTTGTTTGGCATTTCAAAAATGGGATATGGATAAAAACCGTTTTGTCTTTTCCGGATTTGAAAATTTTATTGCGGTGGGTAAAGATATTTTCGTTACGGGCAAATTGGTAAACGCTATTTCTAATTCGTTTGTTCAGTTTTTAATCGGTTCGGGCTTGGGAATTCCTTTACATATCGTTGTATCGTATGCGATTTTCAAAGAAATTCATTTTTCCAAACTGTACAAGGTACTGTTGGTGTTACCGAGTATGATTTCGTCAATGGTATTCGTTGTTTGCGCGCGCCACCTCTTGATTGACGGTATGCAAGAACTGCTTGGCGATCCGGGCTTGAATTTGTTAAATCAATATACAAGAACAAGCTTTTGGACGGTGCTTTGGTTTGGCTTTTGGATGCAGTTTTCCAGTGGTATGATTATTTATTTGGGCGCAATGAGTAATATTTCCGTAGACGTTATGGAATATTCCAAATTGGAAGGGCTTTCTACTCTTCGTGAGCTTTGGTCTATCGTATTGCCTCTGATTTATCCCACGATTACGACGTACGTCATCGTTGCGATTGCAGGCTTTTTCACAAACCAAGGATATTACTTCTCGTTTATGGGCGCAGGCTCGCTTACGGGAACAACGCTATACGATAACTTGGCGTACGTCTTCTTTACCAAGCTTGCGCATCAGGATGCAACGCAGGTGCAGTATCCTTATGCGGCTGCAGGCGGATTGCTGTTTACACTAATCCTTGCACCGCTGACGTTTTTGGTAAAATATCTTATGGAAAAATACGGACCGTCGGAGGAGTAAAAAGATGAAAACAAACAAGAAAAACCGTATGGACTGTTTTCAATGGATTATGTTTGCTGTAATTACCATTTGGATTGCGTCTTTGTTATTTTTGCTGGGGTTCGGCTTCTTTAATTCGTTTAAATATTGGAATGATTTTGACCGCGGTAACGTGTTCGGTTGGCCTTCGGAAAAATATGGTTTCGTATTGGATAACTATATGACGATGTGGGTAAATTTCCATAAAAAAATCGCCACAAGTTCCGGACAACGCCCCGTTTACGTGGAAGAAATGCTGTTCAACTCGCTTGTGTACGCTACCGTTATGAGTTTGGTAAATATGAGTACACAGCTGATGGTGGCTTACGCAGTTGCGAAGTTCAATTTCAAATTTAGAAACGTACTTTACTTTACGGCAATCGTCGTAATGCTAATTCCCATCGTAGGCGCGTTGCCGTCCGAAATGCAAATGGCGGAATCTTTGGGGTTGATTGACAACGTGCTGGGCATTTCCATTATGCGAAGCAAGTATCCGGGAATGCATTTCTTAATATTCTATTCGATGTTTAAGGGAATTTCGTGGACGTACGCGGAAGCGGCGCAAATGGACGGCGCTGGGCATTGGCGGATTTTATTGAGTATTATGATGCCACTTGTTACGAACGTTTTAATCGGGGTATTTATTTTGCAATTTATTACAAACTGGAACGAATACTATACGCCGATGTTGTTTACACCCAGCTTCCCGACGGTAGCGTTGGGGTTGTATTCTTACGACCACTCGTCGGAGGGGTACGTAACCACGACGGAAAAATTGGCGGCGTGCTTTGTAACCTGTATTCCCGTTTTGGCATTATTTATTATATTTAGAAACAAGATAATGGGCAATCTTTCTATGGGTGGAATTAAAGGTTAAAAGCCAAATGGTTAGGAAATTATGTTAGGAGAAAAAATATGAAAGTAAAAAAGAAAAGCTGTCTACTGTTTCTCGGTTGTTTGGCGTGCGGTGCGGTTACGCTCGGCGGTACTTTGTATGCGCAAGCGAACGACGTCCGTATGAAAGCAATTGAGATTAAGGTGGATTTAAACGGCTACGATTTAGACGAAATGCCCAATGCGTTGGAGGGCGAATATTATCCCGTTTTCAATTATACTGCAAAGGACGATTTGGGAAACGATATAGAAAACCGCCAAGCGTTGGTATATTACGACGAAAATAAAGACACGCATAAAGGCAATACTGCCGACGACGTATTAGTTCCCATTGTGGACGCTCGTTTTAAAACGGAAAAAGTGGGTACGTACGTAATAGAATACACAGCGAGCAAGGAACACGTAAGCGCAAAGGAACGCATTTATATCACTGCGCTCGAAGCAAATAATTACGGGGAATCTCAATATACGGTCAACGCGGAAATTCCTTCGTCCGTAGCCACAGGCTCGTTCGTATATTTGTTGGACGGAACAATCCGTTCGGATTCGCGTTTTGGCAGAGCCGAATTGAAAACGGAAATCCGTTACGAGGGGGAATACGATTGCGAAGAAATTACCGTTTACGGTAATGAAAATATGACCAAGTATTTCGTGCCTACCGTCGCAGGAGAATATTCCGTCGTTTATACGGTAACAAATATTTTGGGCGAAAACAAGAAAGTGGAAGTTGTAAAAACGGTTTCGGTAACGGACAGCGACGTACCCGTTATCAAAGAGGTCGTTTTCAATCAAATCATTCATAAAGGCGAAATAGTTAGTTTGCCTAAAACGGAAGCGGTGGAATATCGTAACGGCAAAATTTATTACGTACCCGTAGAAGTATATTTCGGGGAAAATAATATTACGGACACGATGACGTACGCCGCGGAAACGGCAGGGGATTTCGCCGTCCGCTACGAAGCAACAAGCCTCTTTGACGGAAGCAAAAAATCCGTATACAGCACGCCTGTAACCGTTTTGGATACACAGGAAGCCAAAGATAAAACGGTTTTAGAAAAGCATTTGTACACGAACGGACTTGTCAGCAGCTTCTTGCAAAGCACGAACGCTACGGTGGCAGATGCGGTAATCTTAACGGCGGACGGCAGTCAATCGAAAGCGTTCGCGCAATTCAAAAACCCTCTTGCCGAGAAATATTTAAACCTGAAAGTGGGTGTAGAAGTAAGTAAAAGCAATTTCGAAAGATTGTTTATCCGCTTTACGGATAGCAAAGAGGCTAATCAGGCAGTGGAAGTTTCTTTTGTTGAGCGCACGGAGAAAAACGGCACGTTTGTAGACGTATATCTCAACGGGAAACTTGTGAATACGTTAGATAATAAAGTGTTTTCAGTTACAGACGCTGCGGCGGCAAGGTCTTTCTTTACCGTTTCTTACGACGCGGCAAATAAAAGACTAATCGGCGACGAAAAGAAAACGCTGTGTAACATTTATACCTATATGAGCGGTGAGGAGTTTAAGGGCTTTTCCTCACAAAAGGCTTACGTTTCGTTCGGTATGGACGGGATTGAAGGCGAAAGTCAGCTGAAATTAGTAGAGTTGGCGACGCAAACCATAACGGGTTCTTCGGTGGACGATAAAAAGCCGTTCTTTGTTGATGAACCGTTTTCGGGACGTGTGGATTACGGTTCTACTGTCGTAATTCCGAAACCGAACGTGTTTGACGTTTACGATGCGCAGCCTGTTTGCACCTTGAAAATGACGGATAGTCACGGTAACGTATTGTGTGAAAAGCAATTAACGGACGATTACGCATTTACCGTTTCCGCTTACGGGAAAATCAATTTAGTATATACTCTGTGGGATGAATCGGGAAATTTCTTTGAGAAAAAGAAATCTATTATGGTCGTGGACAGAGTTTCGCCCTTCGTTGAGGCGGCGGAGATAGATACCGAGGTTAGCATAGGCACAACGCTTCAACTTCCCAAGGCTACGGTTACGGATAATAGCGGTAAAGCTTGTACGTTAAGTATTTACGTTATCGAACCGGACGGGTTTAGACGTTGGGTAAAATGGCAGGAAGACGGCTCGTATCAGTATCAGTTTGCTGAAAAAGGTACGTATTACGTAACCTATTGCGCGGCGGACGAAGACGGTAATATTACCACCTTGCGTTATACCGTTAAATCTAAATAAAGGAGATAGCAAATATGAAAAAAATAATATCGTTTTTATTGGCTGGTTTTCTTGTTTTTCCTTGTGTATTAACGGGTTGTACGCAAAGTGGCGATGCGAGCGATAGCACGCAGAATGAAAACAATCAGTCGCAAAATATAGAACCTTTATCGTTTGAAAAAACGAACGTTAATTTGGTGGAAAACGGCGTATCGAACTATCAAATCGTCGTCTCGGCAAAAGCTACGGCGGAGCAAAGATACCCCGCGGAAGAATTGCAATACTTTTTAGAACAATCGACGGGTTGTAAACTGCAAATCGTTTCCGACGCAGGTTTAACCGCAGGAGAGGATAAATGTTATCTTTCCGTTGGACACACCACGCTTTTGGAATCGCAAACGGATATCGTGCTCGATAAAGAATTTTACGGCGATACGGGCGTTTCAATTGATACTATCGGGAAGAGCGTGTATATGACGGGCGCGGCGGATTTGGGAACGCTTTATTCCGTATATAAATTTTTGTCCTATCAAATTGATTTTACGGCGTATACGTTGGATTTTATTAAATTCGATTATTACAAAACGCTGCCTTTATTGGATTTTGATTATCATTATGCACCGTCAATCGAACATTTCTTTACAAGCGAATTTGAAATGCGAGAATCTGACACCAGAGCCCCTTTGAGAATGTTTGCATTAGGCCCGGGCGGCTATAAGGGTGCGGCGAGCATTTACGGAAGATTATTTGACGAATGGTCGCATACCTGTGCTATTTTGGTAAATCCCGATTTTTATAAAGAAGAGCATCCCGAATGGTTCCAAGGCGATCAGTTCTGTTTTTCTAACGACGAATTTGCGGACCAAATGGCGGAAAATATTATTCAAAACTATACGAAAAACGAGCATCCCTATATTATGATAGGCGGTGCGGATACCGTTGGCGCATGTCCTTGTGAAAACTGTAAAAAGATGGGTATGATTTACGGCGGACACCCTGGACTTTTAGTGCGTTTTATGAACAAACTGGCGGCGAAAATTGAAAAACATTTCATAGAGAACAATATTGATAAAGAATATACGTTGGTAGGTTTGATTTATCACTCGTATATGACAGCGCCGACGACGAAGGATGAAAACGGTAATGTTATACCCATTCACGAAGAATCCGTGCCCGATAGCGAGGGACTGGTGCAAGTTGGGGTTTGTTATGCACCGATTAGCGCTTGTTGGACGCATACGTTGATGGATCCTACCTGTGAAATCAATCTTTCTTTCGGGGAGAATTTGAAAAACTGGGCATTTTTGACGGATAACATTATGACCTATACTTACGGCGGAAACTTTTCCACGGGGACGCTGTTTTGTAACAGTTGGTCTACGTACGAAGAACAAGTAAAAGATTTCGTGGATGCAGGCATAAAATTCTGGTTTGAGGAAGCGCGTGGCTGGCAAGCGAGCATTTTCGGTGAAATGAGAACGTACATAAAATGCCGTTTGGCTTGGAACCATACCTTGGACGTGGAAGAGCTAATTGACGAGTTTATCGAAGCGTATTACGGCGTTGCAGCCGAGGATATGAAAACGTACTTCGACGCATTGCGCGATCAGTCGGAGATAATCCATAGGATTCAGGGCGTTGATTGTCAAGGTACTTATTACGAACTCAAAAAGACGGAAAATTTCCCTCACGAGGAATTATTGAACCACGCGAGATTGTTGAAGAGCGCGATGTACAAGATCAGACAAAGCGATTATTCTGAAGAGGATAAGGCAATATACGAAGAGAATATTTACCGTGAATACTTGTTGGTAAAGATAAACGAGTATTTGTTATACCGCACCGATTTGACGCCGACGGAGTTGGCGGAGTTGGAAGAGATTGTAACTTATGCGAATTCGATTTTGATAAACGGAAGTATTTTACAATAAGGAAAAGGAGAAAGGATATATGAAAAAAATAATATTACTTCTTTTTACCCTTTGTCTTTCGCTGTTTGCGCTTGGTTGTCAGTCTGAACAAAAAGTGGGCGGCGGTAAGGCGCAAGGTGAACTCAATTACGCCTATTCCTTTAATTTTAGTGAAAAGACCTTATCTGTGGGCGAAAGCGCGCAAATTATCGCAAGCTACGGCGACAAGGTATTATCCTATCAAAGCAGTAATACGGCGGTGGCAACGGTATCTGAAACGGGGCTTGTAACGGCGGTCGGTAAGGGCGTTGCGTATATTACGATTTCAGCCCAGGAAGCAGAACAGAACGTTTTGTGTGAAATTACGGTAGAACAGCCCGTTTATACCGTTTCGTTTGCGCAAGAAAGCAACTATGAGGTATTCGTAGGGGCAAACAAAAAATTGCAGGTAACTCTTTTACGCGACGGCGTAGCGTATAACGACACGGTAACTTGGTCGGTTGACGGTGGGGCAACGTTGTCGGTAGACGGAACGACGGCGATGTTTACCGCAAACGCGGCAGGGAAATATACCGTTACGGTAACGAGCTCGGCTGGTGCTGTAAACACCCTTGAAATTACGGTAATAGACCAAGTGATTTCGGCTTAACGATTTTATGAGGAAACGAAAATGAAGAAGAAAACGAAATGGATAATAGCATTGATGTTAAGCTCGGCGCTGTGTATGTCGGCAGGGCTGGTCGGTTGTTACAGCGGCGACGGCGGCGACGATAGCGGAAGTGTTACACCGCCCGTAGTGCAGGACGAGTTGAGCGTATTAACGAAAGAGGTGCAAATTACCGTAGGAGAGGTGTACACACTTAAAACCGCTTATAGCGGCACACAAACGGTGAGTTATGCATCTTCTAATGCGGACGTTGCGGCGGTGGATGGTAACGGTAACGTTACGGGTAAAACGGCGGGTATCGCCTTTATTACCGTATCCGCAGGCGAACAAACGGAAGTTTGTAAGATAACGGTTTCGGCTATGGAATATTCCGTTCAGCTGGGTATGGCGGAAACGACGGTCGTGCTTAATTCTACGTTGGATTTACAAGCGAAGTTATTGTTAAACGGCGTGGAATACAAGGGAGAAGTGCAGTGGTCGGTTGATGAAACGGACGAAACGAAATATACGTTGACGGCAAACGGCGATAAGGCAAGTTTTGTGCCTAAGCAAACGGGAGATTACGTCATTACGGCGAAAAGCGAAAAGGCGCAGGCAAGCTGTAAGGTAAAAGTGGTGTCGGCATCGGCGGTCCGTGTAGATACGCCTACCGTGTCCATAGAAAATTGCGATAAACTTACTTGGAACGCAGTAACGGGCGCAACCTCTTACGAGGTTATGGTCAATTATTCGCAGTGGCAAACCGTTACGGCAACGGAATTTATGATTTCCGATTACGTAAAAGCGGAGCTTTTAAAAGACGGCGAAAGTATCGACGTTTTCGTAAAGGCGAACGCGACGGGAAATTACGATTTCGTAGAAAGCAGTGCGGCGAAAATCAGCGTGAAACATAATTATGCGAAAAACGAAACGGTAGAGGCAAGCTGTACGCAAACGGGCACGATGGTATATACCTGCTCGGATTGCGATAGAACGTATACCGATAACGCGTATTACCGTCCGCATACTTATAAGAGCGGTGTATGCGAAGAATGTGGCGCATACCGTACGGACGGGATTGCATACGTGTTCGACGATAACTTTATTCCGATGCCGACGATAGAAGAAGGAAAAGACGAAAATAGTGAATGGCGTAAGAAATATGCACCGTATTACGATTTAGATTTATTGTCGTCGGAAACGGCAATGAATAGATTTTTGTGGGTACAGGTGCAAGCTAATCGGGACGATATTCCCGAGGCGCAACGCATCAAGTGTTATTATGCGGCAGGCGTAACCGATCCGCTGTTGACGGAAGCTTATATCGCAGGCACTTATAACGACGGAAAACACGGTGAATTGCCCGTAAAATATTTAAAGGGTACTTTCACGGATAACGATACGATTCGTAAAGTTGTATTGGCAGAAGAAATCGTCGAACTTCGTAATTCGGTATTCCTTTGGTGCGACTCGCTTGAAACGGTCGTGATGCCGGGCGTTCAATATTTGACGGGTTTAGAGCATCAGGAATACGGCGCGAATAACTTTAACGCTTGTTATAATCTCAAAGAGCTTGTTGTTCCGGACGGATTTATTAAAGAAGCACGGCAGTTTTATGCGCAATTGTACATCGACTCCACGAAGATAGGGTACAAATGTCAAATGGAACTTTTCGTGTTAGGCGACGGCAGCAACCCCGTAAAAGTAGAAATCCAAGCTGCGGAAGCGACTGAAGAGGGGTCGATATATACGGAAAACGTATATTATCAGCGCAAAGCGGAATCTGCGGAGGATATCCGTTGCGAAACTTGGGATTTAACGGAAGATAACGAAGTTCAAATCCGTCATCATTTATTCGAGAACAAAGAATGTATCTATTGCGGAGCGTATCAGGATTACAAGGTAAAATACGCATACGATAGCGAAAAGGACTGTTATTACGTAAAGGACGGTTCGAAGATTACAAAAGCAAATATTAGAATTTTGTCCGAATATAACGACGGCGTACACGGTGCGAAACCCGTAACCTACGTAGGCACAAGCGCTTTTTATGATAATAAGGTATTAAAGAGTGTCTATCTTCCCGACAGCGTAACGGAAATAAAAGCAAGCGCATTCTCCCTTTGTAAGAACTTGGAACTTGTAGATCTTGGCGGTGTAACGACGCTTGGCGGAAGCACGGAGACGTTGGGCGGTGTAAATGATCCCCAAATTAACGCGTTCCTCGCTTGCAATAATTTGTCTACATTAGTAATAAATAAGAATCTCACCGTTACTCGTCAGACCTTTGTAAAGGGCAGTCATTCCGACCCCGTGGGTATGGATATTTACGCAAGATATGCGGGCGGCAATATCCAAATGACGGAAAACGATACGCTGTGGCAGGCGGGAGGCGAACGATATTATTTCGACCAAGACATATCCAACTGTCAATCGTGGAAGTGGAACGAAAGCAAAACGGAAATCTATTTCAACGAAAGTGAACACGCTTTGACGGAACTCGGCAAGTGTAGCAGGGTGGGTTGTATCGGTCGAGATGAAAGCAAAACGGCAAGCTACGGTTATGATAGTGAACAGGATTGCTATTACGTAGCCTATAATCCCAAGCTGACTGCGGCAACGGTAACGGTCGATGCCGTTTATGATGACGGCGAGCACGGCGAAAAGGCGGTAACCTACGTTAGCAACGGCGCATTTGCGAACAATCAAACCCTTACGCACGTATATCTTCCCGATAGTGTAACGGAAATTAAAGCAAGCGCGTTCAGCCTTTGCAAAAATTTACAATTTATCGACCTTGGCGGCGTAAGCAAGCTCGGCGGTAAGTTGGTTTCGGCAGGCGACGACGTAAACGACGCGCAAGTAAACGCATTCCTTGCCTGCAACGCATTGAGAACGGTTGTGGTAAAAGGCGATTTGACGGTAACGCGCGGAACGTTTGTGAAAGGCTCGCATAACGATGATTACGGCTTTGATATTTATAGCGAGAGTATGAACGCAACGGTAAATATTCCCTCTAACGTAAATACGCTTTGGACGGCAAACAGCAAGATTTATACATACGACGCAACGCTTTCCGCTTGTCAATCGTGGAAATGGAACGACGACGGTTTCAATATTTCGGTTAATAATTCCCAACACGATATAGGCGCGGATGGCTTGTGTAGCAAGGCAGGCTGTAACGGCAAAGACGAACGAGTTGCTGCAAACTATGCGTACGACGAAGAGAACGATTGCTATTACGTAACGAAGAACCCGAATTTGACCTCGGCAACCGTTTACGTGGCGGATAAGTTCAACGACGGTATTCACGGCGAAAAGGCGGTAACGTATATCGGCGCAAGCGCATTTTACGATAACCAGACGATTACGCACGTATATCTTCCCGATAGCGTAACGGAAATTAAAGCAAGCGCGTTTGGTCTTTGCAAAAATTTACAATTTATCGATCTTGGCGGCGTAAGCAAGCTTGGCGGTAAGTTGGTTTCGGCAGGCGATGACGTAAACGATGCGCAAGTAAACGCATTCCTTGCCTGCAACGCATTGAGAACGGTTGTGGTAAAAGGCGACTTGAAGATTACCCGTCAAACGTTTGTGAAAGGCTCGCAAGAGGGCGATTACGGCTTTGATATTTACACCGAAGCGACGAGCGCAACGATTACTTTGTATTCGTCTGATGCCCTGACAGCAAGCAGCAAGATTTACTATTACAGCGAAACCGCGCCCACGACGGCAGGTAACTATTGGCATTATGTAAACGGTGTGGTTACGTCTTGGACGGCGCAAGCGTAAAAGGAAAATGGCGGAGGGGGTGAAAAAACACCTCTCCGCAATCCAAACGAAAATTCAAAACGGAAAAACCGTATGAAAATAATATCATTGGAGGAAAGGATAAGAATGAAAAAAAGCAACTATGAACAGCCGAAATTTCTTCTTTTGCAGGTTTATGAAGAAGATATTATAACGGCAAGCGCAACCCTTTTGGGTGACGAGGACTACGGTCGGGAGGACATTTTCCATGATTAAGAACAAGAAATTAACCATTATCGGCGCAGCGGCGTTGGCACTCGCTTGCACGGCAGGCGCAACCGTTATTTCAGCAAGCGCAGAACCCACAGTACAAGATTACGCGAGCTTTGCAATGCTCGACGGCGCGTCAGTGCGCGTGAAAAAGGACGAGAAAGCAATCCGTTTCACAACGAGAATTTCCCGTGAAGATTTACATACGGCGGTTGGCGGAGCAGGAAACCTTGCCAATGCCAAAATCGTAACCTTGGTTACGCCCACCCGTTATTTGGACGAAGCAGGCTTGACGGATTTCGATAAAGACACGGATATCTTGATGCAACCGATTGAAATTAAAGCGGAAAATTACGTAAAGTACGAAGCAAATATCAATGAAACGGATACGAGCATTACAAAGAGCGATTATTATTATTTCAACGCTTGCTTGTATAACGTTGAGGAAGCCAACCTTTCCCGTAAATTCTCGGCAAAGAGCTATTTGTTGGTGGGCGATACGGTCGTGGATTACACGGCGTTTGATTACGAAAAGAACTCGCGTGATATTTGGTATATAGCAGACCAAGCAAAGCAAAATAGCGTACTGTATCCAAATACGGAAGCGACCGACGAGGCTTACGATTATTTGGACGCACTTTCGGCAACGTTTGACGTAAAGGTAGACGATTATACGAAAACCGTAAAGCGCGGCGAACGTCTTGCTTGGTACGCGGACGAATTAAAAACAAACCTCGGTAACAAAGAGGACGTGGCAAACCTTACGTATTCCTATTATCGTGGTTTAAACGATTACGACGATACGCAGTCGGTTACGAGCGATTTAACCTTAACGGCGAAATATGATATAATCAATTTTACCGATAACGGCGACGATACGTATTCTGTTTCGACGGGACACACCTTAAATGCGGGGGCGAAAATCGTGATTCCTGAAACCATTAATGGCGGTAGCGTTACGACGGTTGCAAATAGTGCCTTTTACGACAACCAAAATCTTACGCACGTATATCTTCCCGATAGCGTAACGGAAATTAAAGCAAGCGCGTTTGGTCTTTGCAAAAATTTACAATTTATCGACCTTGGCGGTGTAAGCAAGCTTGGAGGTAAGGCGGAAGCGTTCGGCGATGACGTAAACGATGCGCAAGTAAACGCATTCCTTGCTTGCAACGCATTGAGAACGGTTGTGGTAAAAGGCGATTTGACGGTTACCCGTCAAACGTTTGTAAAAGGCGGACATAGTACCGATTTTGGGTTTAACGTTTTCAGTGAATCGGCAAGTGCAACGGTTAATATGCATGCAAGCGACACGCTGTGGACGGCAAACAGTAAGAAATACAATTACACCGAAAATGCGGACTTCTGTCAAACCTGGTGCTGGAATAACAATAAAACGGACGTTGTTCTCAATACAAACGAGCATACCGACGGCGAAAACGGTTATTGTGCACACGAAAAATGTAACAGTGTTACAGACGCAAGCAAAGCGGTGCTTTACGCTTGGGACGATACGAGCAAAACCTATTACGTGTCCGACGGCACGAAGACTACTTCTGAATCGATTGAAGTAATGGCTACGTATAACGACGGCATACACGGGGAAAAACCCGTAACCTACGTTGGCGCTAATGCGTTTAAAACGGGGGAATATGCAGGTAACGCAAATATTACGCACGTATATCTCCCCGATAGTATAACAGAGATTAAAGCCAATGCCTTCTGGTTCTGTAGCAACTTGCTGTTAATCGACCTTGGTGGCGTGAGTGAGCTTAGCGCAGAAAGTCAATTTACGGGTTGCGTCGCATTAGCAAGGGTTATAATCAAGGATAACTTGACAATTGCTGGTAAATCGTTTAATAGTAGTCAGCCAAAGACAGGTTTTAGCATTTATAGTGAAGCGGCAGATGCAACGGTTACGGGTGCAACTACGGATAATGCAGGTGGTTTGTGGACGGCAAACAGTAAAATTTATTGCTGTGATGAAACGCTTCCCGTTTGTCAATCGTGGCAATGGAACGAAGATAAAACCGACGTGGTTGTTGCCGAGCACAGCGAACGTAACGATGGTTATTGCGAACACTGCTTTACCAAGCTTGACGCAACCAAAGCGGTAAACTATGCTTGGGATGATACGACGAAAACCTATTACGTAGAGGATGACGGTTCTATTACCTCGGCAACCGTTTACGTGGCAGGTACGTTTAATGACGGTGAACACGATCTTGCGGACGTTACCTATATCGGCGCAAGCGCGTTTAGTGAGAATCAAAATATTACACACGTTTATTTGGACGATAAGATTACGGAAATTAAAGCAAGCGCGTTCAGCCTTTGCAAGAGCTTACAATTTATTGACCTTGGCGGCGTAAGCAAGCTTGGCGGTAAGTTGGTTTCGGCAGGCGATGACGTAAACGATGCGCAAGTAAACGCATTCCTTGCCTGCAACGCATTGAGAACGGTTGTGGTAAA
Organism: Candidatus Scatosoma sp.; assembly: GCA_045588185.1. Taxonomy (GTDB): domain Bacteria; phylum Bacillota; class Clostridia; order Christensenellales; family Borkfalkiaceae; genus Scatosoma. The sequence goes on from JAZNDR010000037.1 coordinate 24,593, forward strand.
AGGCAACTTGACGGTTACCCGTCAAACGTTTGTGAAAGGCTCGCAAGAGGGCGATTACGGCTTTGATATTTACACCGAAGCGGCGAGCGCAACGATTACTTTGTATTCGTTTGATGCCCTGACAGCAAACAGTAAGATTTACTATTACAGCGAGAATCAGCCCACGACGGCAGGGAACTACTGGCATTACGTAAACGGCGAAGTGAAGGCTTGGGATACCGTAGCGTAAGTCGAAGTTAAATTCTATGAAAGACAGGGGTATTGCATATACAATATAATTTGCAATACCCTTGTTGATAATAGTCATAAATCGGCTATTATCAAACGGGAGTATGAAATGAAAAAAATAATTGCAATTTGTTTATCGTCGGTTTTGGCTCTTTCCACGATTTTTACAGCAGGCTGTTTTGGCTATAACGTGCCGAGCTCATCAAATACGGGTGGCTCGTCAAGCGAGGACAGCGCGGATAAAGACACGTCCACAAAGTCGGTATTAAACGTAGGCGTTTGTGCAAGTTGGAGCATTAATTGGGTGATAGAAGCCGCGGCTGATTTCGAGGCGTTATATGCCGGCACGTCTTTTGAAGAAGGGAAAATGGGCGTAGAGCTTGTGCTCGATTGGCAAATTGATAAATATAAGCCGACCAATTTGCTTACCGGTATGGAACGCTCGGAAAACACCCTTTATTATTTGGTTGAGAACGCCTATACCAGTTATTTAGGCTCGCGTTTGCTTGCGCCGATGACGGACGCCGTAACGGAAGCGGTATACGACGAGAACGGGGATTTGGCGTTAATGGACGACGGTAAGGGAAATTTAATTCCTATTGGCGACAAACAAGCGACGTTGTCAATGATGGACAGAGTGGCTTACGGTGCAGATAAGTATTATTTTGAATATGACAATAATTATTACGGTGCGCCTTGGGGTGTAACGTTAAGCGGTATGTTTTACGATGCCGATTTATTTAGCGAAAAAGGCTATTTCTTTGGTTCGGACGGTAAAATGGGCAAAACGCTTTCGGACGTGGAAAGCGGAAACTGCGGAACGGGTCCCGATATGCTTCCGCGCACGGCGGACGACGGTATGCCCGTAACGTATAACGAGTTTTTGGCGTTGCTTGAACAAATGAAACGCGATGAGGTAATTCCTTTTACGTGGGCAGGGTCTACAACCTATCAACGTAAACACGCTTACGAATCGGTTTTTGCCAATTACGAGGGTGCGGAAAATTATAATCTTAATTTTACGGCGGACGTTTCCAAAGAACAAATGGAAGCGGCAGGTGTAAAAAAACCGTATGAGTATTTGGCGTTACAGGAAGGCAGAAAAGCAGGTATTCAATTTTTTTACGATATCGTTAAAAAGGAATATTACAGCGAAGACGCTTTCGCGCAATCGGGTATGCAAGCAGGCGAGCTGTATATTAAAAGTATCGCTACCGATCATCCGATTGCCTTTATGATGGCTGCCTCTAATTGGGAAAACGCGGTCAAAACGTATTCCGAAGAATTGGTAAGAGAAACGGGCAACCCTGCGTATGGGTATGGAAAGAGAAACTTCAAGGTATTCCCCATTCCCAACTTCGTTGGCGTAGAGGGACTTGCCGATCAAACGAATACCGATCCGCGCGAGATATTCCCTGGGTACGCTACAAGGTCGCTGGCGGTGATTGCAGCGAAAAACTCGTGTAAAAACCCCACCGTTCAAAAGCACTTGGCGAAACTGTTTTTGCAATTTACCGCTTCGCGCTCGCAGGCAGTAAAGTTTTTGAAAAACAGTAACGTAATAAGTATGTATGATTTCACGATTACGGATGAAGAAGCGAAGTCCTTGACGAAATACACGCAGGATATTTGTCGGTATTTAAAAGAGGGTGCGCTGATTGTTCCGCACACCGAGCAATCCGAAGAAAGAGGAGAAAAATTGTTGTTTCAGCCGAGCGTTATAACGGCATCGTTAAGCACAAAAATTTATCACGACGTGCCTTCCTTTTTCCGTGATAATCCCGATATGACAGTGGCGGAATGTTTCAAAAAGGTACAATACGTGGTTAGAGGGTTATTTTAAGATAGTTTGATTGGAGAGTTTTAAAAATGAAACCGTATGAAGGAACACAACAATATTGCAAATACGGGCATTTCAATTTAGAAAAGCCTGCAAGCTATACGCTGACAAACGGAGAAGCATTAAAAGGAAGTTGGTTTTACGTTTATCAAAATAGAAAAATTTTGCTCTACGTAGACCAAAACGGACCTGTAAAAATTCAATACCAACCGCCTTCGGGGATTTTGATATCTAAGCGCGAGATTGGGGAAACGCAAAGCAAATGGCAGGTTTGGGTGCAAAGTCCCAAGCTCAATAGCGGAATGCCGATAAGCAATTTTAATTCGCCTGTATTGAAGTTTGACGGGGAAAAGCCCGAATTTACCGTAGAATGGACGCCAGCGAAAGCGATTTATACGTCAAAGTATGAAAAGGTAGACGTTATTACGGAAATTTTCGTGCCTTGCGACAAAGCGACCGTTTGTATGAAAACGACGATACGGAATAAGACGGATGAAGATATGCCGTTTACCGTAACGCCGTCGATTTTCCCGTACGTAAATAAACCGCAAATGGTGGCTTGGGATTTGCCCGAATGGTATTTGAGTACAAAAACGGTGTTAAACGGTAAAGCGTTGACGTTTGCTGGGCAAATGAATTGTCCTGAAATGATAGCGACAAACAACCGTTCGGTTACGGTTAATTTCGATTACGACGAAAACGCGGAGTTTGAGTTGAATATGAGCGAGTATACGTTATCGGGGAATTTCTTTGCGCCGGCGAGCGTTTTAAAAGATTTACCGATGACACATAAAATGCAAGAAGGGAAAAACGGTGTTAAATTCGGCGGTAGACAAGCGGTATATGCGGCGAAGTATAAAGTAAATATTGCCGCTGGGGAAAGCAAGACCTTTACGCAGGTTGTTACGGCGCAAGAGGATTTGTCGTATAACGGAGAAGAAAACGGATACGAACAATGCTATTTTGAAGAGGAAGCATATTTCGAATATGTAAAAAAGACGGATAAGTTTTACGAGGAGCTTTTTTCTAAGCGGAAAATTAAAACGAGCAATCCGCTTTTGGATAATTTCATCAATACGTTCACGCCCTTGCAAATGTATTGGGTATGTTCGTTGGATAGGGGTTGGCCCTCGTCTATGAGAGGAATTAGGGACGCGAGTCAGGATTTTACGGGAATGTTGCATCTTGACGAGGCTTGGACGAGAACGATTATTATGGAAATGTTCGAACACCAAAGAACGGATGGCTGGATGCCGAGGCAAATCAGCACGATATCACGCGAAGCACCGCACGATATGCGTTATTATTGCGACGGCGGCGCGTTCTTATTAGAGCTTATTCACGAATATATGACGTTTACGCGCGATGATAGCCTTTTAAGTGAAAAGGTGTATTGGCTTGACAGCGATGAAAAGAATACGGTATTAGAGCATATTTTAAAAACGGTAGATTTCTATCTTGACGAAAAGAATATCGGCGAACACGGACTTTGCAAAGTATGGTATGGCGATTGGTGGGATCCGATGGATAAAATCGGTACGGACGGCAGAGGGGAAACGGTAACCGTTACCGCGCAAACTGTATTGAATTTAAAAAATCTTGCCGATATGTTCCGTTGGTTGGTAGAAAAGGGTGTTTTAGAGGAACGGTATTTGCAGTTGGCTGAAAGCTATATGCAAGCGAGAAAATGTTTTATTGAGAATATGCACAAGCACGCCTATAACAGCTTGGGCTATTTCAACGGTTATTTTAACGACAACGGCAAATGGCTGTTGTCAGATAACGATCCCGACGGGGAAGACAGAATGTATTTGGTCAGCAACGCGTGGTCGATAATCGGGGGTGTCGCTGATGAAAAGATGACGAAGTCGGTGTTGGAAAACGCTGAAAAACGGTGCTATTGCGGTGTGGCGTATAATACACAAAGCAAAGCGTATTCCGTTCGCGTAGATAAAGCAGGCAGAGTGGGCAACGGAACAAGCCCTGAGGGAACCTCGTATAATCACGCGCAGAGCTTTTTGGTAAGAGCTTGTTGCGTTGCGAATAATGCGGAAATGGCGTATAAAGTGTCGAGATATATTTATCCGATTGAAGAAGCGTATGCACCGACGGAAAAAACGGTTGCGCCGCCTTATGCGATTGTGAATTGTTATGCGAATTCAGATAAGCGAGCTGGTTTTCAATTCTTATCGGGTACGGTATCGTACGTATTGAGAACGTTCTATTCGTTCTTCTTTGGAATTACGTTTGAATACGACGGTTTAACGGTTCGTTCGTGTATGCCGAAAGAGTTTGGCGATTGCTCGGCGGAATTTACGTACCTTGGTAAGAAATTTGCTTTACGCTATACGCAAAACGGCAAGAACGAAGTTCGTTTAAACGGAAAACCTTGGACAAAAACAAAAGCTTCCCAAGAAAACGAAAAGAAATATCCTTTTATTGCCGATTCGGATATGCAAGAGGAAAATTGGATAGAAATAGACTTGTGAGGCTGTAATGAAAGAGAGTTTAAACAAATTGAAAAATATGGAGCGGAATCTTATAAAAAGTTTCCGTTCTCAAAAATCCATTACGCTTTTAGCCTATGAAAAGCTTGTAGAAAAAGTAGGCGAAGTTGCGGTATGGACGAAAGCGTTTCAAACGGCAATCGACGAAAACGGTTTCGTGTATATCCCTAAGGGAAAATATTATCTTGACGACAGTATTATCGTATCGTCGAACAAACGGATAAAAGCAAGCAAAGAAGCGGAAATCGTTTTATTATCAAGCTGTAAAAAGGTATTGCTCCGCAATAAAAGCGTAATAAACGGAAGTTTTCAGGCTGTAGATTTAACCGAGGCGCACGAAGAAAATATTTCCATTGAGGGCGGAATTTGGTCGGAAAGCCAAACGACGAGGTTGGGATATGGTAAAACGGGCGCGTTTGAAGAGGAAGATTCTTTTCACGGCGTTACCTGTACGATGCTGTTTAGCGGAGTAAAGAATTTACGGTTGAAGAATATGACGTTTACCCATTCCGCAGGTTTTTCCGTGCAAATTGGGCGTTGTGAAAATATCGTCGTTGAAAATATCCGTTTCAAAAATTGCTATGCGGACGGCGTGCATATCAACGGTTTTGTGAAAAACGGATTGATAAAGAATATCGCAGGCGAGGTAGGGGACGATTTGGTTGCGCTCAACGCATACGATTGGGATAATTCGACAATCAATAACGGACCTATGGAAAATTTACGGATAGAAAATATCTGTGCTGCTACGACGGGGGAATATAAATCTTTCCGAATTCAATCGGGGGTAGTACCGACGGAAAACGGGGATATCGACTGTTATATTCGCGATTTGTATATCAAAAAGGTAACGGGCGTATCCGTGTTCAAGATGTACTTGCAAACGCCCTCTTATAAGGAAGAACCCGACGGCACGAAAGTGGGCAGGTTGGAAAATATCACAATAGACGGCGTCGAGCTTGATTTGCCTGCTCCCGTCGATCAAATGAAAAATTATACGGAATGCGACCCCTTAACGGGGAATTTCGGCGCGTTTGAGCTGGGAAGTAATATTTCCAAGTTGACCATATATAATGTCAAGGCAAAAATTAACAAGGAAAGGTATCCTACTCTGCACTTAATTACGGCAGGTCCGAAAAGCTCGTATTTGCCCGAATTTGGTATTGAGCTGTTCGACCCGTACGTAGTAAGCGAAACGGAAGTAATCGTATATAAAAATATCCGCGTGAACGGCAAGAAGATAACCGATTTAAGAACGGCAATCAAAGAGGTATCATTCCCCGATACTATGTACGAGGGACAGTACGGAAACGGCGGAAGCG
>JAZNDR010000038.1:0-79639 GCA_045588185.1 Candidatus Scatosoma sp.
ATAAAATATATTTTCTTCCATTTTCAACTTCTTTTGCAACTTCATTAATAATTTTCATGGCTTGCCTATTATTTTTCTTATCTAATCGTTTAGCATCTAACACATCTACAATCTGTTTTATGAAAATAGAATTTGATTTTTTTAGATAGCATTTTGCAGAGTGACATGAAAATATTTTAAAAAGGTTCGGTAAAAATAAGAATAATATTATATTCAACTATAAAATAAATTTATCTTATGAAATCGACGATAATATTGATTTAAATAATTAAGCAATATTCAAAAGGAGAAAATTAATGAGTAAAAGAGATGTCAAACGTGAAATAGGAAATCGTTCCATGAAGGGCAAAATTTCGGACTGGTTTTATGAATTGAATCGAAAGATATTTTATCCCAACGGAATGCGAAAAAAACAAACAAAAGATACGCGTATCAAAAAAGTATTGTTCATTATCGGTATGCTTTTAATACCTGCGATAAATTGGCTTGTTTTTTGGTTATATGTCAATATTCAATCTTTCGCGCTTGCGTTTCAAGATCCAAGAACGGGAATTTTAACATTTGAGAATTTTAAAGAAGTATGGCAATTTGTTGCATCGCCAGTCAATAACGAACTCGGCATTTCGTTAATGAATACGCTAAAATATTTTGGTACTTCCGTATTTATCGTTATGCCGTTGTGCTTGATAGTAAGTTACTTTTTCTATAAAAGAATTCTTGGATATAAGGTGTTTCGCGTAATATTTTATTTGCCCGCAATTATTTCAAGTGTGGTGATGGTTACGGCATATTCAGAGTTTGTAAGTCCGACGGGTCCACTCGGTGCAATTCAAAAAGCGCTCGGAATGACTCCCAATCCCATATCTCCGTTATCCAGAAAGGAGACGGCTACCTCCACGATTTTGATTTACTGCGTTTTGACAGGAATGACGACAAACGTTTTGCTCTTTACGAGCGGTATGTCGAGAATACCGTTAGAAGTGATAGAGGCTGCTCAGTTAGATGGAATAAAGCCCGTTCGTGAACTTTGCTCGCTAATATTTCCGATGATTTGGCCTACGTTTTCGACACAAATGATTTTTGCGTTGACAGGTTTGTTTAATTCTTCGGGCCCGATATTATTGTTTACAGGCGGCGGTTATGATACCTCTACGATCGCTTTCTGGATTTTTCAAAAATTGTATGGTGGATCGGGACAAGGTCCTTCACTTGGGGCATATAACCTTGTGTCAGCGCTGGGACTTTGTTGTACGGTTATAGGCGTGCCGTTAGTACTTATTGCAAGAAAATTAGCCGAGAAAATCGATAGCGTGGAATATTAAGGAGGGCATAATGAAAGTTTTAAAACTTAAAAAAGAGTCCGAAAATCAAGCGAGTGCTCTTACGAAAAGAACGAAGGGCGAAAAAGTATTATTCGGTATGGTATTTTTAATATTCGCCATTTATAGTTTGGTTCTCATATACCCGGTGTTGTTTTTGTTTATAAATTCGTTTCAAGATCCGCTTATGTACATTATGGTGCGTATTCAACCGGGTTATAATCCGTTTGCACTGCCCGAAGTGTGGCATTTTGAAAATTACGCCGAAGTTTTTAAGCTCTCTGTAGTTGATTCGACGGGTAAAGATGTTTATATGGCCCAAATGCTGTTTAACAGCGTGTGGTATTGTGTATTTACCGTTTTAGGCTCGGTAATGATGTGTAGTTGTACGGGATATATACTGTCGAAGTATAGATTTAAAGCAAGTGGATTTTTATACACGTTGATAGTATTCAGTATGACAATACCTGTAGTCGGCACTTCTGGGTCGACGTTGAAACTCGCACATACGTTGGGGCTTTATAATACTCCTTGGTGGGTATTGTTGAGTTCGCTTACGGGCTGGGGCTTCAACTTTATGGTTATGTACGGCTTTTTTAAAAACGTATCGTGGAGTTATGCCGAAGCGGTATTTCTTGACGGCGGTAGCGACTTTACCGCATTTATCAAGGTTATGTTACCACAGGCAAAAATGGCGGTTATTACGTTAATGGTTGTTACTTTTATATCATCGTGGAACAATTACGAAGCGTCTTTGTTGTATTTCCCGAACTATCCTACTCTCGCTTCAGGATTATACAGGTTAAAACTTACGGCTACGCGTTCAGGCGATTTCCCGTCTTATTACGCAGGGCTTATGATTTCCGTTATTCCCTTAATTATCGTGTATGCGAGTTCTTCTGATATCATTTTCAAGAACTTCTCAATTGGCGGTTTGAAAGGTTAACATATAAAATATAAAAAAATAAAATATAAAAAAATTAAGGAGAAAAAATGAGTAAAAAAATTTTCAGTTTAATGGCAGTTTCGATGGCGGCAGTATCGCTTTTGAGCGGTTGCGGTGGAGGTGAAAATAATCGGGGAAGTGATTCCGAACAATATCTTAAAATTTATGCATTAGAGCAGGGATACGGCTCGGATTGGTGCAGAGAAACGATTGCTGCATTTAAAGAACAGGACTGGGTAAAAGAAAAATATCCTGAACTCGTTATAGATGTCGATTTCAATGATAAAGGCTCGTATGCGTTGGATCAAATGAATCTTGGTTCTAAATATAATTCATACGATCTTTTATGTGGTGCGTGGCTTGAGTCTTTGTCAGGACGAGATGACATTGCGCTGGATTTGACCAATTTGGTATATAACGCCAAAGTCCCGGGTGAAGATGTGACTTATAAAGAGAAATTAAATAAAGATTATAGCGCGGCTTATCTTTATAATAACCCATTCAGCGGTGAAGAAAAATATTACTTGGCACCTTATTATACGGGGGTTTACGGTTTCATTTATAATGAAGATGCTTTGAAAAGTTATAATTTAGAAGTCCCGAGAACGACGGACGAATTTTATAACGCATTAGTAACGATAAGAGAAGCGAATAAATCCAAATATGGAGTTGATCCGACTGCGCAATACGGATTTATACAGTCGAAAGAAGCGCCGTATTGGCAGATGGGCGGTGGTGCGTTAACTCCGTGGTGGGCGCAATATGAAGGCGTCGAGGGTTATGATAATTTCTATAACGGTATAGTAGGCGGTGAGCGTTCTATAGCCATATTCAAGCAACAGGGAAGACTTGAAGCGTTGAAAGTTATAGAAAAACTTGTCGATTATAACAACGGCTTTATGGCCCCCGCGTCCTTCAATACTGAATTTATGGTGGCGCAAACTTCCTTTTTGCAAGGTTCGGCGGTGTTCCATTTTAACGGGGATTATTTCGTTGATGAAATGAAAGAAGTTAAGCAACAACTGATAAGTAGAGGCTTGAGCGTTCCTGTTGTAAAAATGATGAAGATGCCTATCATCAGTAGCATAACGAATAAATGCACGACGATTGAAAACGACGCGGAGCTTTCAGCACTTGTAAAGGCTATTGATAATGGTTCGACTGCTTTGACGGGAGAAGGTTACGATGTAAATCAAAAAGATTTTGATAAAATATTCGAAGCAAGAAGAATAATCAACGGCTCGTTGACCGGTCCCGCAATAATCCCCGCGTATGCAAAGGGAAAGGATATTGCCGTAGACTTTTTGAAATTTATGGCTACGGATGAGGGCATTAGCGCGTATTGTAAAGGCTCAAACGGTGGGACAATCGCTTTTGATTATGATATGCAAACGAAAAACCCGGAATTATATGCAAGTTTAGAACCTTTGCATCAAGACCGTATAGCGTATATGTGCAATAAGGAGGATCCCGTGCACGTCCTTAGAAAAGCTGAATCATATCCGCTTTATCAATACGGTGGCGTAGATGCATTCGTAAATATGAAATTCTATACACTTTTGTCGGCACAAGGAAAAACGGAATCGGCGCAAAGCCTTTACGATGAAACGATAGAATATTGGACGAGTAGTGTGTGGACTACTGCGCTTACAAAGTCTGGATTGAATTAAAAAGGAGTATATGAAATGAAAGGCTTGACGAAAAAATGGATAGGAGTATTCCTGATCGTTGCAATGTTTCCTGGGGTTGTCGGTTGCGACAAGGATCCGGAGACGGAAGTAAAAATAACCGAATCGGATTTAACAATTTGGGGTGTTCATGCGAACGAAAAGGTGTTGCAGGGAAAAGAACTCGATTATTATTCCGATATAAAGGAAGAAGCGGACATATCGCTTGTGATGGCGAAAGGGGAGTATGAAAGCGACCAAATCATTATAACGCCTAATGTAGATATATCTTATTATAATGTAGAGGTAAGCGATCTTATACATGAAACGGGTGAGGCGAAAATACCGAAGGACAAAATTTCGGTATATCACGAGAGATATATCCCCGTTTCGGTTAATTCGGAAAAAACTGGTGTGCCGCTCGGAATGTATCCTGATGCATTGGTTCCGATGTCCGCCATAGTCAAGTATGAAGAAAACAAGATTAAGGCAAATGAAAATCAAGGTGTGTATATAACGTTTGAAACGACGACGGACCAGGTTATAGGTACTTATACAGGTATGATAACTTTGGATTTTGAATCATACAAAAAGAGTGTTCCCGTCACCGTTGTTGTGGTAGATGTGACCGTAAGTGAGGAAACACATTCTAGAAGTTGCTTTTTGACTCGTTGGTTGTTTGAACACGGCGAACTCGATACTTCGCAGGAAAAAGTTGATGCATATAACGACGCACTCATTAAATATCGTCTTGCGCCAGAATATGTTATGTTGGAACGTGATTCCTCTGATGAGGGAATAGAGAGATACGTTGAGAAGTCGATAGAGTATTTATTAAATCCTCGTCTTTCTTGTCTTAGTATTCCTGGCGGAAGTAATTCAAAATATGGGTATAGTGCTGTCGACGAGGAAGTGCTTGCAAAGTATCTTTATAAATATATTGAAAAGAGTTATGAACTTAATTTTAATCTCATAAGTAAGCTTATATATTATAACGCAATTATCGACGAAGCGATACTGATGGGGTTATCCGACGAACAAATATTTTTGAATGCTCGACTTTTTAACCAAACGGTTAAGAAAGTTGCGGACAAAGTGGAGGCAGATACGAGTGTGACTTCGCCTTTAAAAGACGAAATAGTAAATTCCATAAGAAATTTACCGAATGTCTGCACTTTTGCATATGAAGAACGTTTTGCAGATTACGATGGGGATTCGTATATCAATACGTTCTGCCCGTTATACAATTCGATGGATACGGAAGAACAACGCGCTCTATATTGTCAAAACGAAAAACAAACGGAAATGTGGTGGTACGGTTGTAATAATCCGAAATATCCATATACAAGTTATCACGTGGACATTGCTAATACTTTGCCACCGCGTTTGCTCGGTTGGATGCAGGCGGAATATAACATAGTAGGCAATCTTTATTGGGCGGTGAACAATTACGGTCTGCTTGAGGATTATTTTGCAACAGATGCGCATCGTGGTGCTTACGGCGTTGAAATGGAAGGTTTATTATTCTATCCTGGTGGACAGTACGGCTTGGTTGAGCCGATAGCGAGTTTGCGTCTTGAAAGTATTCGTGATGGGTTGGAAGAATACGAAATCCTTTATTCGATGAAAGAAAAGTTTAAGGAATTGAATTTATCGTCCGATGAATTTATATCATCGCTTACTGCAAATCTTTACACCGGTGCCAAAAATACAGCAACGGTATACGATTTTAAGCAAGCAAGAACAGCATTATTGGAAGCGTACGTTGCCTTATCGTCTCCAGCGAACCTTTGCATAATGGAATCGAAAGAATTAAACGGATTAGTAATATCTAAAGTATATGCAAAAGCAGGCTATACCGTAAAGAATGGCGATAAAGAATTAACGGTAAAAGAGGCATACGGCGATGGATATCTCTACACCATAGAAACGAGTTTATTCGATTCTCAAGAAAATTACTTGGATCTTTCTTGTACGCTTGACGGTAAGACTTATACGCTTAAACAGTATTTAGGCGGAAAGGTTGAAGAAATCACGGCGGAAAATCTTGTTTCGAGTTTCAAGAGTGAAGGAACGGAAGTGACAGCGGAACTTATTGACAGCCCTATTCTTGGTGAAAAGGATAAAGTTGTTCGTTTAAGCGTAGGGGCAACAGCTGAAATCGATGGCATATATCAAATGGTCGGGTTTATCGATAAAGCCTTTAATGAAAAGATAAACGAAAGCACGCAAAAAGTAGTCGTTACCTTCTATAATCCAGGAACGGAAGATATTGATCTTTCGATTGCGGCTAAATATAAGAAGAGTACGCTGTATTCTTCTATGGCAAGTTGCACGATAAAACCTTTGGAAACTGTTTCGATAGAAATACCTTTCGCAGGCAATTCATGGGTAACTTCGGGAGCATTGGAAAAGCTTAGGATTCGTTTTGGTGACGATATGGAAAATCCTGCGAAAACAGTGTATGTGAAAAATATTCTTATATACAATAAGTAAGGAGAAAGCGTGATGAAAAAAATATTAAATATCTTGCTTGCAGGTATGCTTGGCATGAGTGCGATTGCGTTCGGTGGTTGTAACACCGAACTGCAATCGAATGAACAAAACGGAACGAGCAATGCAAACGAAATAGTTTTAGCAAACTTTGAGCAATGGGCGCCTGACTTCCAACTTATATCTTTACATAACAAATTTGGGAAGATATCGCGAAATGAAGACGTGAAATATGTTAAAAGCGGTAAATATTCTGCGAAATTACAGCCAGTGGGTGCATTGGTAGGAGAAACTAGACCTGTTGCGGTTATTCCGTTGAGTTCTCCCGGGTTTGAATTTTCTTATCGCGATGTAACCGAGTACGAAGAAGTATATGCTTATATGTATAATGCGAGCGATAAGGACTTGAACGTAACGATCGGTTTTTCATCCGGCAGAAGCGAAAAAGCCGTTGCAACATTGGCGGGCGAAACGATAAATCTCCCCGCAGGGAGATGGAAGAGAGTAAGTTACCTGTTTGATATAACTATGCTTAGTCTACAAGCAGATGTAAGCGATTTGGTGGGTATATACTTTATGTTTGAAGATTCGGGGGTAGTGTATCCCGACGAGGCGCCAAGTATATATCTTGACGATTTGACTCTCGTTAAAGCGGAGACAAAACGTAATCCTGACGACGTTGTTGTTCTCGATAAAAGCCAGCCAGGGAACGCGAATTTTATCAGCGAGTTGCTCGATTTTGAGAAACCGTATCAAAAGTACGTTTATGTACCTGAGAGAGGCGGATCCGAGGAAGAAACTTTTGAGGCAAGCATCGTAAATGCAAGCGAGTACAACGTTGAAGCGACTTCAGGGAAAAAGGTTTTAAGGGTATTAAAACACGCGGGAACAGCGGCGAGCACACCGACGAACAATATTATTTTACCAGAGACCCTATTCAAAAAGGCAGGAATGCAAAATATACCCGAGGCGGAATGGGATAGTACTTATATTTGTTTTGATTATTGCTATACGACAGAAAATGCAAGAGTTGGCGGTCTTAGTTGGTGGGTTTTCACTGAGGGAATGCAAGACAGACTTCACCCGTATCATTACGAGAAGGGTGAGTGGAAGTCTTGGACTCCGATAAGGTATGATTATCCGAATCAATGGAGAACGTTCAGATACAGTCTTTACGAGTTGGCAAATCCGAACGGCAAATCGATGAAAGATTACGTTCAAAGCCCAGGCGGAATAATGTTATCGTTTAATTTTAATACGGAAGTAGATGTAGAGATGTTTTTGGATAATTTCCGTCTTGAAAAAGGCGACAAATTAGATATAAGTTGAGGTGGTTAAAAAATGATAAGAAAACATTTAAAAAAACTCATCGCATTGTTTTCGGTGCTTTTGTGTATGCTGACAACTGGTATCTTTACGTCGTGTAATAACGCAACCGACAAACCGTTAGAGCTTGTGGAATTCAGTGATATGGAGGTTAAATGCCCGATAAATACGGAATTTTCATTTGCATCATATCTCGTAACGCTGGACGAAAACGGTAATAGGTACGTCGGGACGGCAACGGTGACGGATGAGAAAGGTAATCCTGTAGAGGTAGCGTTCTATCGTTTTGAAGTATCGTCTATGCAAAAGTATACGCTAACCATTTCCGTAAAAATTGCCGAAAACGACGTACGGACGAGAAAAATTTCCGTAGTAGCGGCAGATATGTCTGTACCTGTAATCACTTTTTTAAGCGAACCGTATAGAGGAACGGGCGGTGTCGAATACATTCTTCCCGTCGTAAAGGCTGAAAAAAAGGAAGGCGAAGAGCTCAATCCTATAATGACCGTCGTATTTGTAGATGGAGAAAATGAAATCGAGCAACAAATTAACGGCGACAGGTTTACTCCCGTATTGGGCGGAACTTATCGTATCATCATAACCGTAACGGACTCTAACGGAACTACCGTAAAAGTAACGAGAGATTTCTTGGTTGATGAGCCCGCAGATTCTCCGAGAGACCCCGCAAGGGAAGATATTTATTAAAACTGTTAAAGACTTGTAAATTTTAAATTTTATATAAAACAAGGAGGATGTCATAATGGGAATTACAAAGAAACAATATGAGCAGCCAAGTATAAATACTTGGCAATATGAGGGATTCGTTTTAACGAGTTCCGGTGAGGGTGATCCTTTTAAGGACCCTTCCAGAGAAGATATATATGGTAATTTTAATTAAGGAGGTAGTAATATGTTGACTAATATTATAAGGAAAACCAAAAAATCAATCATCGTTTTACTTGGTTTTGTTGTCGCGCTTCTTATCGGGGCGGTTACGAGGTTGCAGCAATCGACCGTGCACGCCGACGCCGTTCAATTTAAGCAGGTAGGAGCTTCGGTTCGTATGAGCGACCAGACTGGTATCCGTTTTTCTGCGACTATCAATCAGGTGGACGAAACCTCGAAGTATTACGTTATGATAATACCCGAAGCTTGGGTAACGACTTATGGTCTTAACGAGGTCGGAAATGAAGATTATTACGACGTTTTATATCAAGCGGGTAAGCGTTCCGAATCCTCGATCGCTACGGACTACGAAGCGGCGGCGGGAACGACGGAAGACCCGATCACGATGCTCGTAATGCAATCTGAACCGACGTTACAAGGAGGCGGAGAGTATGCGGGACTTTATCTCGTTCGCGGATCTATCGTAAAAGTTCAATACGAAAACAGTAATACGAAGTTTTTCGGCGTTGCCTTTGAACAAAAAGCTGACGGCACGCGTGTTTATGCCGACGGACAAGAAGAATATTCTTATAGAAATATAACGAACGTTGCAAGCGCGGCTCTTAACGATACCACGGTTGAGTATAGCGACGAAAATATCGCATCGCTCAACAAAATGGTTAAAGACGCATATAACGTTTCTCTCGGGAATAAAGAGGACGCTCAGGTTGATTTGCCAGAATTATCCGTTGATACTAATGCTTATAAATATGTAACAGTTCAAAACGGTACGACGTATCAAGCGAGCGTTAACAACCTTCCCGACATCGGTATTCGAGTTGATTGGAGATTGGATAATAACGCACTGAATTCCACGATCGACGAAAACGGTAAGATCACCGTAGCAGATGAAGATGCTACCTGCAAAGCTTATGCGAAAGTTCTCGGTAACGATATAAGCTTTTCCATTTACCTCGCGGCGGAAACTGAAACAGGCGTGCTTGAAGATTTCTCCTCGCTCTATACGAGATACAGTTTCGGAAGTGGTGGCACAGTTCAAGACGGTCAAGTGCCTTATACCACAACCCTCGCCGATATATCTGGCGTAAGTGCAAACGGGATTGCAGGTCGTCCCATTTGGAGAAGCTCTTCGGTTGAGAATAAAGACGCTACGTTCAGATTTGCTTTGTCCGCGAAGGATTTGAAAGCAGCCGTAAGCGAAGCGGAAAATATAACCGTCAGAATGATGGTGGGAACGTATTATAGAGCCGGTAATAAATTCGGGGATGTAACGATTACCGAAAAGAACTATGACGGCGACAGCGCGGAAAAAGGCTACGTTAAATTTGTTGGAAGAGACTTTGTCGTTCCGCACAACACTTGGGTAGATCTTACCGTTACTAAAACCGAGTTTCTTAACTTCTTTGAGGGCACAACCGAAACAGAAAAATTAAACAATTTCAGCGTTTTAGGTGCAAATAACGGTACGGGTATTGCTGGGTTTACCGTTTGCGAAAGCTATACGATAAACGGAAGTGCTGCCGATTGCGAAATGTTGTTCGACGCAATTTATACCGACAAGGCGACCGTTGCTCCGCTTGCAAGTACTTCCGTTCGTATGAATATCAACATAAAAGGTGGCGCATATATGGAATCTAAAACCGATAGTAAAGGCGTTACCGTAAAAGATATAGCGTATGTAACGGAAAAACAAAACACTTGGATTAATGCAAGGTTTGGCTTGACCGCCGAAGAGTTAAGCTCGATAACATCTTTAACTTTCAAAGTTTTGCTCGAAGATTCTACGAATAGTGGAACGTCTGAATATGCGTTTCGCTATAATCGTGGTGGCGGAGCTGCTGATAATGGACTTGTTAATACATGGGTGAAGACCAACCAATGGACAACGATTACTTATACGAAAGAGCAACTTTGTCAGAAATTCCTTTACCCTTATGACACCGCAACAAAAAATGAAAATTGTAGCGCAGATAACGGTTGGACGGATTTCTGTAATGAGTTTTCTTCTACCAGTAATTTTACTACCAAGTTCGTGACTGGCGTTAGTCCTTCGCAACCACCGATCATTTACATTGCGGAGGTAACATTCAATTATAATTGAACGATCTAAACTAAAATTTACAAGTTGAGATTTGGGCGGTTTTCCTGTTGTTTAAATACAACTTGAGAACTGCCCAAGTTATATAATAAGATAAGATTGTCTTTGTAATGCAATGAGGATAATATGAAACACTCAAACAGGAGCGAAATTGTCAAAAAATTAAAAATAGGATTTATAGGACTTGGACAACGCGGTGCGGCGTACGGTATGACGGACGGCAGTATCGGGTTGCTCGGTAACGTATTGAAAAATTCTAACGACGTTATCGTTACGGTTATTTGTGATAAATATCAAGACCGATTAGATGTTGCGTCGTCGAAAATTGTGGAACACGGTTATCCCGTACCTATGCAAACTACCGATTATAAAGACGTTATGAATGCAGATATCGACGCGATTATTATATCCACCAGTTGGGATATGCACGTGAAAGTTGCTTTAGAGGGAATGAGAGCTGGTATTCCCGTAGCTATGGAAGTCGGCGGTACGCATAGCATAGAAGATTGTTGGAAACTTGTAGATTGCTATGAAGAAACGGGTACACCGATTTTCTTTATGGAAAATTGTTGCTATAACAAAGACGAAGCGCTCGTAACCGCGCTTGTGAGAAAAGGATTGCTTGGCGAAGTGGCATATTGTCAGGGTTATTATGCCCATGATTTAAGAGAAGAAATTGCAGGCGGTATCGATACGCACCATTATCGCTTGGAAGAATATACGAACCATAACTGCGAAAATTATCCTACACATCAGCTCGGTCCGATTGCAAAAATTTTGAATATTACAAGTGGAAACCGTTTTACAAAACTTGTTTCCATGTCCTCGAAGGCGGTAGGTTTACACGAATACATAATGAATAACCCTAAATATAAAGATAAACTTGGAGATAGAGTATTCAAGCAAGGCGATATTACCACGACGATGATAGAATGTGAAAACGGTGAAACAATATTCTTAAAGCTTGATACTACTTTGCCGAGATTGTATGAAAGAGGTGTAACGGTAAGCGGAACGAAAGGTTTTTATTGTCAAACAACGGAAAGCGTGATTTTAGATGATGGTAAGTATAATCACGAGCTCGATCAATACAAGAAAGCATTTTTCAATCAAGACGAATATAATGAATATTTGCCCGAGGACTGGAAAAACATCACGGAAGAGCAGTTAAAGGCAGGGCACGGCGGAATGGATTATATTATGTTAAAGCATTTCTTCCGTTGCATAAAAGAGAAAAATCCGATGGGAATAGACGTGTACGAGGCGGTAACGTGGATGAGTATAACCGCTTTGAGCGAACAATCTATTGCGCAGGGAAGTATCCCGATAGAATGTCCTGATTTTACTCGTGGTAAGTATAAAACGAGAAAAACGATAGACGTTTTTGAGTAAAAAAATAAGTAAAATGTACGCTTCCTTTTTTAATGGAAAATTATAAATTAGAATTACATAGAAACAATCTTTATTAGCAAAGGAATTATATGAGTTGCAAAAGAAGTATTCTTTTGTTGCGGTGGCGGATATGACGAGAATGCATCAAGATTTGCTTGATAGCGGTAAACGTTATCGGGATATGAGCGGAAATAATAATGAACTACGAACTATTAGTCTGTTGTTCGTTGAAAAAATATATAAATACTCGGTTGAATTTAGTGGACAAAGAACTTTTAATTTTCAAGAATATATAAGAATAGTTTAAGTTATATTTCTAAAATCTTTTAGCGGGATTGAAAAGAGGGCATCGAGAAAACAGAGCGTAAACGGAGCGTAAATTTTTAGAAACACTAAATCCCTTTATTTTAAAGGGGTTTAGTGTTTCTAAAAATAGGGGTTACAAGCCTGTTAATCTTTACACTTTGATTGTGTTTTGGAAATAATGAGAATAAATTTAATAGATAAGAAAAAACGAGCGGTTTTAATGCGAAAGTTGCTAAAAACGCTCGTTTTTATATTGAAAACACAAGGCGGCTAGAAAAATTGACAAAAGACGCTATTTTTTATAGGAAAAATTGACAAAACAATATCGTAAACATTTGAAAAAATGACATTTATGTGCTATAATTATTAAAAGAGGAGGTGTATTATGTTGAAAAGAAAGATAGAAAAACAAATTCATGATTGGTTAAATAACGATACGAAAGCACTTTTAATCGAAGGTGCAAGACAGGTTGGAAAGACTTACGTTATTCGCAAGTGTTTGGAAAAAGCGAAGAAAGATTATGTGGAATTTAACTTAATTAAGCAACCGCAGATTATTACATTATTTAACAATATAGAAAATACGGATGACCTAATTGTTAATCTTTCTTTGCTGACGGATAAAAAATTGGTGAAAGGGAAGACGGTATTATTCTTTGATGAAATTCAAGAATATAAAGAGATTGTAACGAAAATAAAATTCTTGGTCGATGAGGGGGTGTTTAGATATGTTTTCAGTGGTTCTTTGCTTGGCGTAGAATTAAAAAATATTAAATCAGCGCCTGTTGGATATTTGAGAACATTAAAAATGTTCCCGATGGACTTTGAAGAATTTTTGCAGTTGTACAATTTTACGGATGAGCTAAAATCATCCTTGAAAAGCTCTTTTGAAGAAAAAATTCCTGTAAATGTGGCTGTACACGAAAAGATGATGCAAATTTTCCGTATGTACTTGATTGTAGGTGGGATGCCGGCTGCGGTTAAGAAATTCCGTGAAACAAAAGATTTGGAAGATGTAGTTGCAGAACATAATGATATTTTTGTGCAGTATAAAAAGGATTTTACGAAATACGAAAAAGAAGAAAAGAGATTATATTTAACTAAAATATACGAGTTAATCCCGAGTGAATTAAATGAAAAAAATAAGCGGTTTAATTTTTCCGATTTACAAAAGGGGCTTCATTTCGAACGGAGCGAAGACGACTTTATTTGGTTGGAAAAGGCTGGCGTTGCAATGCCGGCGTATAATACAAGCGAACCAATTGTACCATTGACGTTAAATCAAAAAAACAGCTTGTTTAAATTTTTCTTATCAGACGTTGGTTTGTTGACAACAATGTATGGTAAAGCGACCAAATTAAAATTATTGAACAATGATTCCGATGTGAATTATGGTGCAATCTACGAAAATATTGCAGCGCAAGAATTATTGGCACATGGACACAAACTGTTTTATTATAACACGAAAAAGCAGGGTGAAGTGGATTTAATGATTGAATATGAGAATGAGGTTTTGCCGATAGAAATCAAAAGTGGGAAAACTTATCAACGGCATTCTGCTTTGAATAACTTGTTAGAAATGGAAAACTATACCGTGAAGCAAGCGATAGTTTTTAATAATTATAACGTAGAAGTTAAAGGAAAAATCGTATATTATCCTATTTATATGCTGATGTTTCTTAATGAAAATGAAACGTTGCGAATGCCGAAAGTGCAAATAGAAGGATTTTAAACGTTTTTTAAAACAGGACGAAAATGTGTAGTGTATTATTAGAAGATAATTTTAATAAATAGCATTAAAAGAGTGTTAGGTATTTACACAAAACAAAAATTGTTTGACGAACGATTGGCGAACAAACGCTGAAAGTCTTATAAATAAAGGGGTTGCACAACCGTCATCCAGGCTCGAATCCACCTCTGCCCACCAAACCCGCATTTTTATTTATAAAAATGCGGGTTTACTATACAAAAAAATTCGGACTTTGCGTCAGTCAAGGTGTCGTCTTATGCTCGTATAATATAGGTGGGCTTAAAAAAGCTTTTTAAATTTTCCTACCTTAAAAATATCAATAATTTCTAGATTTATTGGATATATTTTGCTGCTTTTTGATTAGAAGGTCAATATAAAGCAGTTTTTTGTAAAAAAAGGCACTTGATTTGAATTAAGAGATGTGATATAATGCTTCCACAAAAACAAGGTTCAAAGGAAGATATATGCAGAAAAAAGCGATAGTAAAGTTGAAAAAAGTGTTTAAAAGTGATTTAAAAGACTATAAATCAATTCCTTTTTGGAGTTGGAACGCAGAACTTGACGAGGAGGAATTGGAAAAACAAATTGAACAAATGCACGATGCAGGATTCGGTGGTTTTATAATGCACGCTCGTTCGGGATTAAAAACGGAATATCTCGGTGAGAAGTGGTTTTCTTGCGTGGGAGTGTGTTTAAAAGCGGCAAAACGCCTGAAAATGAAAGCTTGGATATACGATGAAAACGGTTATCCGAGCGGGTTTGTCGGAGGTAAGCTTTTGCAAAATGAAGACTATCGTGCAGCCTTTTTACGGTACGAAGGGAAAAGAGAATACGACCAAAACGCTTTCTGTGTATTTAAAAAAACTTGCGAGGGATACGAGCGCATATACAAGGAAGAGTCGGGAATAAAAGTATATCATAGTGTTTACCGTTTGGTAAGTCCTGCCAACACGGATATACTTAATCCGAATGTTGTAGATGAATTTATCCGTTTGACACACGAGGAATATTATAAGCATTTTTCTAAAAGCTTTGGGAAAGAGCTTGTAGGATTTTTTACCGACGAGCCACAGGCGTATCGTTACGAAACGCCATATTCTCCCGTATTGAAGGAAGAGTATGAGAAGCGATACGGAGAAAGTATTGAAGACGGATTGATTTATTTATTTTTGCACGACGAGCGTGGCTATGCATTTAGAGTTCGCTATTTTTCGCTATTAAATGAACTGTACGTGAATCACTTTTATAAACGTTTATATGATTGGTGCGAAGCGCATCATTGTAAGTTGACGGGACATTCAGTAGAGGAAACGTCGTTATATACGCAAATGTGGGGCGGAGCCGGGGTAATGCCCAGTTATGAATACGAGCATATTCCCGCCATCGATTGCTTGGAAAACAAGTGCTGGACGGAGTTTTTACCCAAGCAGGCGAGCAGTGTTGCGGAACAGCTTGGCAAAAAGCAGGTTTTGACGGAAACGTTTGGATGTGCTGGACACGATGTATCGCCCCGAGCATTAAAAGGAATTGGCGAATTTCAGTATTTTCAAGGTGTAAATATGATGTGCCAACATCTTTATCCGTATACGCTCGCCGCACAAGGCAAATATGATTGCCCGCCCGTATTTTCACCGCACGGTAATTGGGGTTTGCGGGAAATGAGAATCTTTAACGAGTACTTTACCCGCCTTGGCTATTTAATTGCAAACACATCTGAATGCTACGACGCGTTGGTTATTCACCCTTTGCGTGGTATCTATCTCGACTATATACGCGCCGAAGACGATAAAAGTGTAGAGGATTTGGAACGGTCTTTTCAAGAGCTTTTACAAGAGTTAAGACGGCGCGGAATATGTTATCATTTTGCCGACGAGCAATTATTAGCTCGCTATGGACTTGTAGAGGGGGATAAAATCGTAATCGGGAATTGTATTTATGATAAAATAATTGTACCAAAAATGCGCACGATTGCAAAAACGACGAAGGACTTATTGACAGCGTATCAGGGTAAAATATGCGTTATAGAACAGCCGCAGTTTGTGGACGGCAAAAAAGAGTATATCGAACTTGCATCAAATATTACCCTTGACGGATTACAAGCAGAAGCAAATTACAGTTTTGAAAGTATAGACGGGCGTTGCGGAATATCTGCAAGACGTGGCGCACTCGGCGAATATCTTTTTATTAAAAACTACGACGTAAAAGAAGCGGGCAAAATTCGTATGCGCGGAGTCGCTGAGGAGTTTGCTTGGCTTGATCTTATGTCGTTAGAGATTTCAAAAATTGATAACGAGATGACAATAGAGGCGGGCGGCAGTCGTATTTTATTGCGCACGCAAAAAGGAAAATCAACAAAGAAAACGGTTGCGGAGCAGGATATTACGAGCGCGTTTTGTACGGTAGAAATAACGGATAATTATCTTGTATTAGATAATGCCGCCTACTGTTTTGAAAACGAGCCGTTTACTGAAATTAAACCAATACAAAAGGCAATCGAGGAAATTTTACGAGCGGATTATAAGGGCAACTTGTATATCAAGCATAGCTTCCAAGCTTACGATAAACCGCACACAAAGCTCGTTGCGGAAAAAAACAGGTATCTTTCGTTTGCGCTTAACGGAAGGGAAATACATTTTACACAATCGGATTTTGATATAAATTTTTTGGAAAGCGACATTACCGAACTGTTAAAAGAAGGGGAGAATGAGCTTGTGTATTGTTTGGATTATTATCAAAATCCAACCGTGCGTTTTGCGCTATTTGACCCGATGAGTAATCCCAGCTTACAAACCTGCCTTTTTTACGATACCGACTTGGAGCCGTGCTATTTGAAAGGGGATTTTGTTGTCCGTAAAGATATGTCTATTGTGAAACGGACTTCCTTGCCCCCGATTACCTCAAATAATCAAGACGCAGGGTATCCGTTTTTTATGGGAAAGGTTTTGTTGAAAGGTAAGTATTTTTATGACGGAGAAGGCGCACGTACGCTTGCAATAGACGGGCATTTTTTGGTGGCGAACGTAAGCGTAAACGGTAAAACGATTGATTTCGTGTTGGATTCTAAAAAAGAAATAACTTCTCTTTTGAAAAAAGGGGAAAATGAAATCGAAATCGTCGTGAAATCCAGTCTACGAAATTTATTCGGTCCTCATCACTACAAACAAGAAACAGAACCCACGGGCGTTTCTACTTTTCATTTTACAATGCGCGGACTTTGGCAGCACGAAGAAGCTCCGTATACGGAAAAATACAACCTTGTTCCTTTTGGCATAGAGAAGATTCGGATTCTCGTCCAAAAATAAAGCGGTATATCAATAAATACATAAAAAATCGTTTCATATCTTGCGGTTATGAAGCGATTTTTTCTTTTGCTATTTTTTAATTGGGATAAAAGGTAAATTGAAAGAAAGGCAAAAAATGGATATAAAATATTACTATTTAAAGCTATAAATGAAGTATTTATGTCAATATAGAGCATTTTTTAGTAAAAATTTCACTTGTTTTGTTATAATGGATAGTGTATACTTTAAGTGCAATAAAAAATAGTCGTATATTATTTTTGTAAAATTGAGAAACGGAAATGGAGTTAGACAATGGATTTTGATTTTTCCAGATATCCTTATAGAAAAGAATTCCCCGAAGTGGAAAAGGCGGAAATGGACGTCGTTCGGGTTTTTCCAACGAATGTAAAAGAAGATAGTTTCATTTTAAAGGGTAACAATGAAGGCGTTTTGTTGGATTTTGCCGAAGAAAGGGTAGGGACTTTTTCCTTTTTCGCAAAAGGGAACGGCAAGCTTTTGGTTGAGTACGGAGAATGGTTACACGAGTTATACGGTTATAGTCAAGCCGCTATGCCCGACTGGTATGAAACGCCGAAAGATGTTTTTTCGGTTTTATCTCAAAGGACGCATACTTTTACTTCGCACGGTCGCCGCGCCTGCCGTTATATTCGTATTCGCGCGTTAGAGGGAGAGGTGGAGATTTACAACCCTGCCTTTGATACCATTTGCGCGCACGTTGAAAGGGAAGGGTATTTCCGTTGTTCCGACGAGCTGTTAAACCGCATATTCGATATTTCGAAAAGAACGACCAAATTATGTATGCAAGCATATTTTGAGGACGGCGTAAAGCGGGACGGTATGCTTTGGATTGGGGATTCCCGCGTGGAAGAGGATTGCGATTTTGCTATATTTGGAAACGCTGAAATCGTAAGGCGTTCGATTTTATATTTTGTCCGTAGTATGCAAGAGGACGGCTGGCTGCCCTCAAATGCGACGATAGGCGGCGCGCACAGTTGTCCCCATAGAATTGAATATATGTTCGATTACGTAGGGGGGAATTTGCCTTCGGGAACACCCAGTTTTTACGAGGGGTGCGGGGAAATTTATTATCTTACGTATAGCGCTGATTTTTTGGGAATGATTTATGAATATTACCGTAACACCAAGGACTTGGATTTTGTGAAAACGGTTTTTCCTTATGCGAAAAAGGTTGTGGACAGAATTTGTCGTATAGACAGGTTTAACGTAAAAGGAAAATTGATGCCGAGGGCAAGTTATCCACATAGAATGCACGTGGATAATCTTTGCGACGCAGGCTCTTATTATTGTGCGCTTATCTATAATCTTAAAAATTATAAAAAATTGTGCGTGCTTCTAAACGACCAGCTTGAGAATGAGGCGGTGGAGAAATATATCGCTGATTTTACCAAAGCGGCGATGACGTTTATGGACGAAGAAAAACGTATGTGGCGTACGGACGAAACGGTGGGACGGGTATATCTCCCCACAGCGCAAGGCTTTGCATATCTTGCGGGATTGTGTTCCAAAGAAGAATACGCGAACGCCATAGAAAAAATGGACAAAGCAGTTACCGCTTATCCCGATACGGGGCTTACACGTTTTTGGTTTTTGCGTGGCGCATTTGAAGCAGGAATGGCGGAATATGCAGTCGCTTGGATAAAAAAAGAGTGGGGTGTATTGATAGAACGCGGAGCAACCACCTGCTACGAGCGCTGGGACGCAGATTGCGCTCTCGATTGGGAAAACGACCTCTCTTTAAGTGCTTGTCACGGTTGGTCGGCTGGACCTGCGTGTTTACTCGTGCGATATATTTTAGGTGTGAAAGAAGTGGAAGAGGAAGCCAAAGTGGTTATTTCTCCTAAGCTTTTGGATTTGGAATTTGCCGAGGGGGAAGTTCCGACCAGTAAGGGTATGCTTTACGTAAAAATCACAAAGGAAAGCGTGGATTTCTGCGCCCCCGAAGGCTTAAAGGTTGTCGTGCAATAACAGAACCAAAAAACCGACGGGGAAATCCGTCGGCGGAAAAGTTATGGGCAAGATTAAATCTTTTTGCGGTATTGTAAAGGCGAGCATTGATACTTTTCTCTGAAAATTTTAAAGAAGTACGATTCGGAAGAAAAATTCAGTTCCAGAACAATTTTGGAAATAGGCATTGCGGTGTGTTCTAACAAGGATTTTGCTCGTTTCAGCTTAATATCATTGACGTATTCCGTCATAGTTTTTCCCGTTTCTTTTTTGAATAAACGGCAAAGATAAGCCTTGTTATAATGAAAGTGGGAAATGGCGTCGGAAATTTCTTGATGATTATAAACACAAAAAGTTAAATTGTGTTGCAGTGCTTCGCATAAAGAAGGTGTGGGGGTTTGTGTGGAAAGCTGTTGCATTACGAATGAACCTAAAATATTCGTCAAAATAATCTTTGCAAACATTTTCGCATCTGCTTGATCGGTAGTCGGCTTTTTATGAAAAAAAGAGAACAATTGATTTAGGCTTTGAAGCTGCTCCTCGGACAGATGAAAATATTGAAAAGCTTTACCTGTTAAGGTTTGGAATAAAGTAGGGGAAAGTGCGTCGCAGACTTCGCGTAATAAATTTTCTCCAACGAGAGTATCTCTGTGGAAGCATTCAATGTTTAGTTCTCGTTTGAAGCCGTGGTATATGTTAGGCGGAATAATGAACAAATCGCCAACCGTTAAAATGCTTTGAGTTGTTTCAATGACGTGATGAATGGTTCCCGCTGAAATGTAAAAAATTTCGAAAAATTCGTGGGAGTGATAGCTCTCGTCCCCAAACGAGGTCATTTGTGAAGAAAAAGGCAAAGAGTATTTATCCCAATTTATGGGTAAGCGCTCACTATTTTGCAAATATTCCTGCGAGAAAAAGTTGGGTTGTTTAGACATGGCACACCTGCTAAAAACGAATGATATTGTAATCATTTTATAAAAAAGAAAATAAAAAGTCAAGAATATTGCCTAAAAAAAATGCAGGGGCAAAAAGAAAATAAACGAAAGAAACAAAAAATGAATTCAAACAAAAGCTTTGGTTTTTGTAATGATAAAAATAAAAAAGGAGATTTTTTATGAAAAAGAAAATTTTAGCAAACGCATTGGCGATAGTTTCCCTGTGTGCCTTGGTAGGGTGTAACGGCGGTGGCGGCGGAAGCGGCGAGAAGTCGAAGGCTACCGTTATTAACGTTATCAATTTCAACGGCGGCGTCGGTAACGTGTGGTTAGAAGAGGCAAAAGCGCGTTGGGAAGAAAAAATGAAGGATTATTCCTATGAGGACGGGAAAAAAGGCGTGTACATAGAGATTAAAAAGACGATGGACCTTAGCCCGTCTACTATCAACAGCTCTGGGTACCATATTTATTTCGACGAAACGAACACCAACTTGAAATCGTTGATTCCCAGCGGATATTTGCTTGACATTGACGATATTGTAACGGAGAAATCGGAAACCCGTAACGGAGAAAGTATCTCTATTGAAGATAAAATTTCCGAATCTGCCAGATCAATGCTCAAAGGTGCGGACGGGCATTATTATGCGTTACCGCACTATGAATGGTATCCGGGCGTTACCTACGATATTGAACTGTTTGATGAAATGAGCTTCTACCTTGCCGCGCCGGAAGAAACGAATACGGTGGAGAAATTTGGGTTTAAATATATAAAAAATTCCAGTGGTAAAAAGAGTTGCGGCAACGACGGCGTTTACGGAACAGAAGACGACGGTTTGCCTTCTTCGTTGTTGGAATTGATTTCGCTTTGCCGCTATATGACCAGCCGTTCGGTAAAACCTTTTGTGGTAGCGGGTATGTATCCTCAATACGGCAATTATTTAATAGAAGGTCTGTGGGCTTCTTTGGCTTGCCACGAACAGATGAATGCTATTTATAGCTTTTCAGGTGAGTTGGACGTCGTTACAGGTTTCTCCGACGAATTATTCTTTGACGGTCAAGGCGTGGACGTGAAAAAAGCAACCACCGAAAAGTTAACGCTTACCGAAGAAACGGGATACAGAATGTGGGATCAGGCGGCTCGTTATTATGCAATGTCTTTCTTGGAAATGATTGAAAGAGAGGGGTGGTTTGCAAACGAGGCAAGTATGGGTACGATATCGCACACGGACGCGCAATCGGCGTTTATTATGGGCGGTATTGGCGACAGCGCTCGTATCGGTATGTTGATTGAAGGCTCGTATTGGTATAACGAATCGGTTGAATCGGGGTGTTTTGATAAATATTCGAAATTAAAACCCGAAGCAGGCGAACGCAAGCTTGGCTGGATGCCCTTGCCTACCTCTATCGACGTGTCCGCAACCGAGGGGAACGGACGTGAACTTGCGCTCCTAGACGCAGGACATTCTTATGCGTATATCAACGCGAATATTAAAGATAAACCCGCGCTTGTACAGGCATGTAAGGACTTCTTTAAGTTCCTTTACACGGACGCGGAGCTTAGAGCGATGACGGCTTGTTCCGGTACGGCGAAGGCGTTAAATTACGAATTGGAAGAAAGTGATTACGCAAAAATGTCCTCGTACCAAAAGAACGTTTGGAAGTTAAAGAAGAATGCAAAGGTAATATATTGCGGCGGAGAAACTAAAACTTTAAACGCTGCGCCTACGAGCTTCTATATGAATATGTTTAGCCCTGCGTTTAGACCTACCTACGAGGGTAAGCATTATACGAATCTTTTGAAGGCATTAAGAGAGGGCTGCTCTGCTCAATTTGCATTTACCGATACGAAGTTGGATAAGGCTTACTGGGAAACGGTTTATAAAGGAGACAATCAAGTTCAATGATGGAAAGGGTTTGCGAACGGGAGAAGACGCCTTCTTCTCCCGAAGAAAAGATAAAAAGGTCAACGAATTATCGCAAGAAGAAGAGAAAGATTTTTTACTTTTGCGTAATGTTTTTACCCGTTGTGCAATTCTTATTCTTTTACGTATACGTTAATTTTAACAGCTTCGTGCTTGCTTTTCAGCATTACGAGGTGCGGACGGACGGTGTAAACGGCTATGATATTACCTTTGCGGGCTTTGAGAATTTTAAAGTCGCTTGGGACGTATTTACGACGAATCATTATATGTTAAAAAATTCGTTGATCGTATTTATGCTGTGTACGCTTTTAGGTATTACGTTGGCTTTGGTGTTCTCTTTTTACATTTATAAAAAATATCCGTTTGCGGGCTTTTACAAAGTAATTTTGTTTATGCCGCAAATTATTTCCAGCATCGTATTTACTTTGCTTTTCAAATATTTTGTTGAAGAAGCGTATATTGCAATCGCGGGTTTATTTACAGATGAAAAGGTTTTGGGCTTGCTGACAAACCCTGAAACGGAATTCGGCACGATTGTGTTTTATAACGTTTGGGTTGGCTTTGGCGTAAACGTGTTGATGTTTAGCGGTGCCATGAGTAATATCAACGAGTCGATTGTAGAGTCTGCGGAGCTTGACGGAGTAAACATTTTGCAGGAATTCGTCTTTATTACCCTGCCCATGATTTTTGAAACAATCGTATCTTTCCTTATGATTGCTCTGGCGGGCGTATTTACCAATCAGGCGAATTTATACGCACTGTACGACGCGCAAGGTACGCATGTGGCGACGATAGGCTATTATCTGTTCGTACAAACGCAAAAATCAGGGGTAATCCGTTTTAATAAAAATTATTTGAATTATCCCGAACTGGTTGCCTACGGACTGATATTAACGGCAATTACGATTACCGTAACGCTTATTGTCAAAAAGCTGCTTAAAAAATTCGGACCGAGTGTGGATTAAGGGGGCGGAATACTATGGAAAAGACAAAAAAGAAGATAAGTGTATTCAATAAAATCTTGATTATTACCGTTTGCGCCTTACTTGCCGTTTATTCCTTATCGATGATTTATATCCTTTTTTGGGGTATTCTCACTTCGTTAAAAGCGGACATAGATTTCGGGAGTCCTATTTATAACACGCTGGGCTTTCCTAATATGCAATACAGTGAAGAAGAGTTTTTGAGGTTAAAAAATTATGCCCTTGTAATTGAAAATTTCAATTTTTCAGACTTTATCGTATATACTTCCGGACAGACTGAAATTAGGCACGAATACAACGATATCGGACTTGGCGGGTTGTTATTAAATACATTTATTTATGCAGGGGTTGGCTCGTTCATTGCGACGCTTGTTCCAGCGATTGTGGGGTATATGTGCGCGAAATATCGCGGTAGGTTCAGTTCGATTGTGTACGTGGTGAATCTCTTTGTAATGGCAACCCCGCTTGTCGGTACGTCCGTTTCGACGATTACCTTTATGCGGTCTATTCGCTTATATGATACTTGGATAGGGAATTTCATTCAAAAGTTTTCCTTTACAGGCATGTATTTCCTTGTATTTTATGCGTTTTTCGCAGGCGTATCCGATTCCTATTCGGAGGCGGCGGAAGTGGACGGCGCATCTCAGCTTCGCATTATGGTATCTATTATTTTACCGCTTGCGTTGAAAACCATTTCCTCGGTTATGCTGATAAATTTCATAACCTATTGGAACGATTACCAAACGTTACTGTTATACTTACCCACTAAGCCCACCTTATCTTACGCAGTATATAGAAGCGTTGTGGACGGTGATAACAGAAAGCTTACGTTTACGCCGGCAAGAGTAGCCGCTTGTATGCTTTTGGCTTTGCCGATTTTAATTATCTTTATTGCGTTTAGAAACAAGCTTATGGGCAGTGTTTCTATGGGCGGTGTAAAAGAATAAAATTTATGAGGAGAAGAAAATGAAGAAAAGCTGGAAAAGAGGATTGATAACGTTGGCGTTGACGACGCTTATCGGCACGGGCGCGGCGGTTGCTTTATCAAAACCGCAGGGTGGCTTAGAAGTGGCGGCGGACGTCGTTTGGTCAAGTCTTGAAGAAACCTCTGTTATGGAAATCCGAGACGAATACGATTACGGCGTTAATTTTACCGTCCCTTCTGTTAATATTACTTATAACGGTCAGGCACATGCCGCAACAGAATGCGTTGTTGTGCAACCCAACGGCATAGCCGTATCCGAAACCGTATTAGACTTGAACCAAGAGGGAACGTATACGCTTGTGTATTCCGTAAAAATTGGAGATACAACAGTAAAGGCTGAAAAAACCTTTACGGTAAAAAAGAGCTTATATTCCGTAAGCTTGGAAAATTCCAAATGTGAATTCGTAGACGAAATTGCAATGGTAAACCAAAACGCGCCTTCGGGTTTGCACGTGGAGCTCGCGGACGGCGATACGTTTTATTACAATCGAATGATAGATTTGAATTCGCTTGATGAAAATACGCCGTTTATTAAAATTTATCCGCATAACTGGACGGAAACGATTGTCGGTGAGGACGGGACTAAAAAGTATCAAAATCAAGGTCCTGTTACCGATTCGCATGAGGTTACGGGTGTGGTTATCACGCTGACGGACGCTTATAATCCAGACCTTTCCGTGGAGTTCGTTTTAAAATGGACGCCAAGAGAAACATTGTATTACAGCGTTGCGGCAAATAATCAATTGCGTGTAGGGTTGCACGAAAATACGAACGGGCAGGTGGTTTCCGGCGTAAATAAAAATATTACGTTAGACGGCGTTGATTATATCGCGCGTTTTTCGGGTACGGGTACTACGTCTGGCGGAAATCGCTCTATCGATCACGGGTATTCTTGGTATTATGACAATGAAACGACGAAAGTTCACGTTAAAGATAATAAAAACTTCTTCGTAGGGCAGTTGAACAATCCCATTATTTTCGGAAATAATTTATTCGACGGCTTTACGACGGGAGAGGTGTATCTGTCTATTACGGGCGAGCTGTATAGCAAAGCCGTGATGAACTTTGAAATAGAAGAAATCGGCGGTCTTTCGGGCGAGCAATTAAACGGCGAAAAAGCCGTTGATGACGTAAAGCCGATAATTAACGTCGATTACAGGGGCGGTTCAAAAGATAATATCGTTATTGCGGAGGGTGAACCGTTCAAGCTGTTTGATGCCGTTGCGCGTGACGTCAATCTCGTGGGCGGTATTACCACGCAGGTTTATTACGGTTACGATGAACAAACCAAAACGGGTGCTCGTGTGTACGTAAAAGACGGTTCGTTTACGCCGAATAGAGTAGGCGTGTATTCTGTTGTGTATAGCGTAGAGGATTCTTATGGCAATAAAACGGAGGAAATCGTTACGCTGCGGTGTGTAAAAACGGTGGCTAAGAAAATCGTTGATTTTGCAACGCAGCCTCTTGCCACGGTAGAAGCGGGTAAAGTAAACGTCCTTCCGCCGTATACGGTAACGGGCTGGAACGGACAGGTGGACGTTGAAATTACAGCGGAGTATTTAGACGGCGAAGCAGAGATAATCAGCATTGATAAAGATAGCTTGGAATTCTTACCCAAACACCAAGGAAGATATAAAATTACCTACCAATACGGGGATTTTGTACAGCGGTATGAATATGCCTATGAAACGGTAAGCGAAGGAAAGGGTGCGGCTTTGTTTGAAAAAACGCCCTGTGTGCCCAAATATTTCCTGACGGGGGCAACGTATAGCTTGGAGCAGGTATACGTCAACGTATACAACGCAAACGATACGCTCCGTCAGCTTGCCAAATTAGAGATTAGTGAAGACGGAGGCGCGTATAAAGAGATTTCCTACGATAGCTTTACCGTTTCCGCAAAGAAAAATATCCGTTTAAAGTTCTCGCATTTGACAGCGGTTTACGAAACGCCTGAATTGGTCGTTGTAGACGGCGGATTCGGCGGGGATATAGCGATGGAACGATATTTCTACGGCGATTTCGAAAAGAAAAGTCTTGACGAAAGCGTTGTGTTTACTTCCTTGCAAACGAGCGGGAACAACGCTATGGATTTCGTAAACACGATTTCGCTTTCTGCTTTTGCCTTGGATTTTATCGTTCCCGAAGACGGCGCAACTTATCAAGGCGTTGAGATTATGCTCACAGATTATTACGATTCCTCTAAACAAAACGTAATTTCTCTTGTAAACCGTTCGGGAAACTTGTGGGCTTCCGTCAACGGCGGGAAAGAAATTTCTCTTGACGAGCCGTTTATGGGGTTGAAACGAGTTTGGTATACAAGCGGTGCGTTTTATTTCCCCAACGGTACCGGATTAACGGCTGACGCTTTTACGGCGGATAAGGCGTTCTTGACCATTACGTTAAAGGGCTTGACGGGCGCAGGGAAGGTAGAAATTAAGAAATTGAACACGCAACCGTTCTCCAACGATATCGCCGATTACGGCAAGCCTTCCGTGTACGTGGCGAATCCTACCGAAGGTCTGCGTGAACTCAATGAGGAGATCGTGGTAAGTTCGGCAGTTGCAACGGACGTGCTTTCGCCTATTTTAAATGCAAAGGTAACGGTTTCGGTAAAACTCCCGAATGGAACAACCGCCGTTTCGGTGGACGGTATAACTTTGGACGGTATCAATAGCTTGGCGGACAGAAGCTACCAGATGAAGCTTACCGAACACGGGACGTATACCATTACCTATATCGTGGAAGATCAAAACGGACAAAAGCTGACGTTGCCTTACACGGTAAACGTAGAAGAACGCGTTGCGCCTACGCTTACGCTTGAACAGGGCTATAATGAGAGTACTGTTGTAGAAGCGAAAGTGCATAGTCGCATCACGGTGGTCGGTTGCACCGCTTCGGATAATTCCACGGCGACGGAAAACTTACAGATAGGTATTACCGTGCTTGCACCGAACATGGA
Source organism: Candidatus Scatosoma sp. (assembly GCA_045588185.1). Classification (GTDB taxonomy): domain Bacteria; phylum Bacillota; class Clostridia; order Christensenellales; family Borkfalkiaceae; genus Scatosoma. The sequence goes on from JAZNDR010000038.1 coordinate 27,255, forward strand.
AGTGATACTCGTAGACGGCGGCACTTTCGACGCGCATTTGATAGGCGATTACAAGGTGTTCTATTACTGCTATGATTCCGTGGGGAATTATGCGATGCGTTATTACACGATACGCGTTTCGTAAAGGAGGACGATTATGAAGATAAAAAGATGGATATCACTTTTGCTTGCGGCGGTTACGGTGTTTGCAGTAACGGCAAGCGGGTGTGTGGACGAACAGCCGCAAGACGCCTTTACGAGTGTGCCTGCAATTGAAAAAGCGACGTATAAGGGTACGCACGTATTCAATGCAGTGGATACGGATAAAGATATGGTTAAAAACGGTGTAAGCGACTATATCATTATTACGCCGAAAAGCCCAACGTTGGAAATTCAAACGGCAAAGCAAGAGTTTATCTATTTGTTCCAAAAAGCGACGGGGATAGAACTTCGTGCGCTGACGGATACGGGGGATATGGTCTATAACGACAACGTAAAATATATTTCTATCGGCAAAACTTCGCTTTTGGAAAGCGCAGGGATAGAAATTGATACTTTGAAACTCGGTATGGACGGCTACCGTGTGCAAACGAAAGGTTCCACCGTATTCTTATACGGCGGCAGCGATAACGGCACGCTCTATTCGGTTTACGGATTTATGCAGGAAACCTTCCATTTTGAGGCGTATTGGAAAGATTGTATTGAAATAGATACGGGCATTAGCGACTTAAAATTAAAAAATTACGATATCACCGATATTCCCGATATAGCAATGCGCACGACGGGTTATGGATTTTATAACGATACCAGTTCTTCTTACGACGCGCGTAACTGGTCGTCGCGTATTAAATTACGCGACGGACAGGGATCCCCGCTCATGACGATGCACGAGGATTTTGTTGCGACTTCTGCGGCAAAGGGTATTCATAATTCCTTGATTTGCTTACCGAAGAAAACGTATGCACAAGAGCATCCTGAATGGTATTCAACGGCGGGTAATCAGCTTTGCTATACGGCGCGCGGCGACGCGGAAGAATTTGAAGCGATGACGGACGCCGTAGTGGAAAAAATCGCGTTTAGTATGAAGACGTATACGCCTGATAAATATCCGCTTAAAAATACGATTACCGTTACAATGGAAGACAACACGATGTGCTGTGCTTGCGATAAATGCTTGGAACTTAAAGAGAAATACGATACGGAAGCCGGAGCCGTATGTATCTTCATAAATAAAGTGGGCGAAAAAGTCGAGCAAATGATAAAAGGCTGGAAAACGGACGGCAACCAAGAAAACGACGCTTGGATTCGCGAAGATTTCCATATCATTTTCTTTGCGTACAACAATTTTACCGTTGCGCCCGCGAAGTTAAACGAGCAAAGCGGTAAATGGGAACCCATTGACGAACAGGTCGTTCTCCGTGATAACGTGGGGGTTTATCTTGCGCCCATCAACAATCTGGACGGGCAACAAGGCATTTATACGGAAGTCAACAATAAGGGCAGAGAAAATTTTGACGCATGGCAATCCTTGACGGACTATATGTGGTTGTGGATGTACTCGACGAATTTCAACGCATACATGTATTATTACGATTCGTTCAGCTTTTTTAATGCCGAAGGCTATGCGTATATGGCGACGCGCGGTGCACAGTATATTTTTAATCAAGCGCAATGGAATCAAACGGGTGCAGGAACGACATGGCACACGTTGAAGGCTTGGTTGGACGCAAAACTGATGTGGGACACTTCGTTAAACGAACAAGAGCTCATGGATAAATGGTTTAACGCTATGTACAAAGAAGCTGCACCGATTATGAAAACGTGGTTTCAAGAGGTAAGGTCGCATACTGCGAAAGTTTATAAAGACAATAATTTATACATTACGAACAGTATTTATAATAAAGTGGATCAGACTAAAATTTTCCCGCTTGGAACGTTGATGGCGTGGTTAGAAAGATGTGATCAAGCGATTGAGTCGATAGAAAAATATAAAACGATTTCTCCTGAATTGTACGATCAGCTTGTTTCGCATATCGATATGGAGTGGCTCTCGCCTGCGTTCATTACGTTGAAGCTTTACGCGGATTCTGTGCAAACCGGAGATAAGATAGAAATGATAGAACGGTTTAAAAGAGTCGTTCTTGACCTTGGAATGACCTTGGAAAAGGACGCGACGGGCGGCGGAGACCTTGCGAACGCCTTTGACCATTTGACGTAAGAGGAGGAAGTTATGAAAAAACTGACAAAATACGCTCTGCTTTTATTGTCTGTCGCCTGCCTTTCTATCAGCGCAAGCGCTTGTAGCTGTAATGGCGATACTTCGGATTCGTCGTCTGGCGACCCCACGACGGAGCAAAAAGCAGATTTAAGCGTTCAACAGAATTTAATACTGAAACTTGGCGATGAGCAACGTCTGGTGCCTGATTATAAAGAGATTGAGGGGGCAACGCTTTCCTATTCGTCAAGCAATCCTGCGGTGGCGGAAATTTCTTCCGACGGACTTGTGCAAGCGATGGGCGAGGGCACGGCAACGATTACAGTGTCGTATGCGGGAGAGCAGGTTACCTGCGCGGTATCCGTTTCCGTCGGTACACTTCGTCCCACGTTCGCATTTGATCAATTAGATAAAAACGAGATAGTATTATCTAAGGAAGATAGATTTAATCTTTCTTCTTACGTATCCTTTAACGGAAAGACTTTCCGTGACGGGACGGTAGAATTTACCGTTGCTGACGCTACGGTGGCAAAAGTGGAAAACGGCGTTTTAATCCCCTTAAAGAAGGGGAAAACCACTGTAAACGCCGTTGCGGCTTGGCGAGGTTTGACGGGCCCCACAATGGAATATACTTTCTCAGTAAGCGTTACGGACAACGTATCCATTTACGTAAACGACGGATTAAAGAGCGAATTTACACTGTATACGACGGAGTCCTTCGGCGGACAGAATTTTGAAACGCAAACGCCCTTTGTTGTCAACGCATTTGACGGCGAAACGCAGTTGGACGGAACGGTGGAAATCGTAGAGGGTGCAGAGTTTGTTTCTTATGCAAACGGTACGCTTCACGCGGTCGGATTTGGAGAATCGAGAATAAAAATTTCTTGTACCAGCGACGGCGACGAATACGCGCAATTCATTAACGTCAGCGTGAAAAAGCCTTTGCTTGTTTACGATACGGCAATTGATTTTGACGCGACCGACGCCACGTTGCCCCTGACGGCAATTTTCGGAAAAGAAACTGAACTGGTTGACGTAATTGATTATTCGGGCGAAGAATTAACGCTGTCGGAGAACAAAATTACAGGCTTTAAAATTACAAGAGCAAAACCCGAGCCCCGTCGCGTGGACGTTTATGATGCGGAAGGCGGTTACACGCTTACGCTTACGCCTTATACGAAGGTAATTCGCAAAGCAGAGGATTTAAGTTTCTTTAATTTATCTTCAAAGGACGTGAATTTCGACGGTTATTACACGTTGGCAAATAATATTGACGCAAGCGGATATTCTCATTCGCACGCAAACACCCGACCTTCCGTATTAAACGGTTTTAGAAACAACAGCACGACGATCGTAGGTTTGACGGGTATCTTTGACGGCAGAGGGTATATTATTGACGGAATCACGCTTGGACAATACGGTTTATTCGGCAAAATTACGAGCGGTACAGTCAAAAACGTAGCGTTTACGAACGTGCAGTTTAGAGAAGAAGAAATGACGGCGACACTGGCTGCTTGTTTGGAAAACAGCGGGGAAAATTCCCGTTTGGAAAACGTTTATATCCAAGCGGAAAAATTACCTACCGGCGAGCGTTCGGGCTTGGTGTTCTGGATGTGGAATCCGTATTATACCGAATGGAACAACGTCGTGGTTGAAACGCCTGATGTCAGCGAGGCGGCGGGTACGGTTTCCTATACCATCGTTTCCAGTATTGCAGATGCAAATCTTGCGCCGAACCTTTCGCCGCTGCCTTCTAACGTTTACGTAATTTCGCCGACGCTTTGCAATCTTTACGGCGGTAACGATACGGGCGCGAAGCCCGCGACGCCGTTGGCTTCCGACGCAAGCAATCAGGAAAACGCAAAGAATTTCTATAAAACGTGGAAACGCTATGAAACTTATGGGGAATGGAAAGAAGCGATTAAACAATCGTCGATTACCGGCTTTGACAGCGAATATTGGACGTTCACGGACGGCGTTCCCACTTGGAAGGGCGTAGAAATCGATACGAACGTTTATCAAGCGACGGTGAATGGTGAAGCGTGCACGGAGGCGACGCTTTGGGAAGGCGATACGGCGGAGCTTGCCTTGCTTGTAAACGGCGAGGCGCAAACAGACGTAACGTTTGACGTTGCAGATGAGAGCGTGCTTTCCATTGACGGAACAACGGTTACAGCGATAAGTATGGGTACGACGACGGTTACGGCAACCTGCGCGTTATATACTGCAATCTTTGAAATCGCGGTACAGCCCGTAGGCGAAGAAATAACCTATGCTACGCAATTGTTGCTCGATACAACGGACGGACTTTTGTATAACGCAGAAACGGGCGAAATCGTTGCGCTTGATTCTATCTTCGGGGGCACTCGCGTTGTTGCGGCAATGGATAAAATATCGGGAGATACCTTGTCGATTGTAAACGGTAAGCTTTCCGGTTACACGGTCGAAGAAATGGGCGCAACCGAAGAAAAGAGCGTAATATTGCGTACGGCGGATAAGTTTACAGAAGTTTCGATATTGCCCTGTACGAAGGTTATTGACGAAGCAAGCGATTTGGAAATTTTCAAGTGGAGCAATCAGTTCCTCTCTTTCGACGGATATTACGCGTTGGCGAAGAATATTGACGCAAGTGCGTATACCCACGATCACGGTAGCTCTCTGCTGTATAATCAGGTTAAAAACATCTTGCAGACGGGCAGATTTACGAACTCGCAGGACGATTGGAGCCATAACGGCTTAACGGGTGTGTTCGACGGCAGAGGGTATACGATTAGCGGAATCACGGTTGGCGATTTCGGATTATTCGGTGCAATCAGCGGCGGTGTGGTTAAAAACGTAGGCTTCACAAACGTACAGTTTACGAGAGGGCAAATGGCATGCCTGTTGGCGGCTTCGACTCGCAGTAACGAAAAAGACGAGCAAAAAGCCACCCTGCAAAACGTTTATATGCAGGCGAATGAATTGCCTACGGGCGACGATTCAGGCTTACTGTGCTGGGCGGTATCGTTGTATACGGTTATGCAGAATGTAATTGTCGTAACACCTGATACAAGCGAAACGGTCGGTTCGCTCGTAAAAACGGAATTCCGCTGGAACGCTACACCGATGGCGGAAAACAGGAACGTTTATATTGTATCGCCGAATAAGCTTGCGTACTTCGATAAATACGGCAGTTCTTCGCACCCCTATGAAGCGAAAGTATCGGATGCAGGTAATCAAGCGGAGGCGGCAACGGTTTATAGCTATATTAAGCGTTACGATACCGAAACGGCAATGAAAGCGGATAATAACGACTACTCGTTGTTTGACTCTGCGTACTGGACGGTAACGGCAGGAGAAATCCCTGTTTGGAAAACAAAATAAAAATTGTTTCCCGACGCTCGATAATGGTATCTTTGGTGTAGAAATGAGTAAAAGTTCTAAAAAATAATTTATCTTTAAGGAGGATAAATATGAAAAAATATGAAACTTTGAAACTTGTCATCAGTTTCTTCCAACAAGATGTGGTGACAGCAAGCGGTGTTTTGGAAGAAAAGACCGACGTATCGGAATGGTTTGTGAGCTAAGGAGGAGAAAAACATGAAAAAGAAACTCATCAGTATCGCGGCGGTAACCTGCCTCTTGTCGGCAATCGGCGCGGTGGCAACCACTCAATTCAATGCTCCCGACACGTTAAAGGCGTCCGCGGCAACGGAAGCGACGCTCATAATGGCAGAGGGCGCGGCGGTTCGTCTTAAAACGGATAAAGACGAAGAGAACGTAGCGGTAAACGGCTTACGCTTTGAGGCGCAAATGTCGGAAGCGTATTATGATGCGCTAACGGGTTCGGAGGTCGTATTGAAGAGTACGGCGGCGGCAAAGGCTTCCAACGGCGAAGATTTGTCGAAAACGGTAGAATGGACGCTTAAAAGCGCGACGGACGAGATAGCGGACGTAACCTTTGTAAACGGCGTGGCGAAATTCTATCATACGATTACGTTCGATAGCCTTTTCGGCGAAGAAAACGCAGAGAAACTCAAAATGGCAAACGCCATGGAGTTTACGGCAAACTTCTCGCTGGAAACGGACGGGGCGGAAACGTGGGCAAGCGATACGCAAACGCGTTCTATGCGCCAAGTTGCTTATATGTCGTATACGACGCCTGGAACGGAAACAGAACCTAATGCGGGGTATCAGAACGCAACCTTACTTAATTACTTCTCGCAAGGAGCAGCTCAAAAGGCTTACGCACAATCGATAGGCGACACCTCGTTTGTGACGGAAGCAACGAGCAAGGCGTATATCGGCACGGAAGACGTGACGGAAAAAACGGCAAGTGCGTTGTTCGAAGGTGAAGAACTTGGCGCAACTAAAACAGCCGTTGTGTTTGATAAAGACAACGTGGCGCATGAAACCACCGTACAATACGTAAGCAAAGCCATTAAAACGGCGACGGATTTAAGCATATTCAATTTGTCGAGCGCCACGACGGTTTTTGACGGTTATTACGTTTTGGCAAACGACATCGACGCAAGCACGTATACGCACGCGCACGCAAATACCAGACCTTCGAATAATGCATTTAGAAGTGGAACCTTTACAACGGCGGGGCTTACGGGTATTTTTGACGGACAAGGCTACAAGATTGACGGCATTACGATGGGGCAATACGGTCTGTTTGGGAAAATTTATGCAGGCACGGTTAAGAATGTTGCATTCACAAACGTTAAATTTGGCAGTGAAACGATGACGGCGACGTTGGCGGCGGAAGTTACGGATGGCAGTTATGATGTGCCGAATCCTACCTTCCAAAATATTTATATACAAGCGGAAAAGCTTCCAACGGGAGCAAATAGCGGATTTTTGTTTTGGAAGTATAACCCGTATTTTATGGTGTGGAAAAACGTGGTAATCGAAACCCCCGATGTAAGCAATACAACAGGTACGGTTTCTTATACGTATCCGGTTCTTGATGCTACGGCTTTGTCTGTGGGAAACGTATACGTTGTTTCGCCTACGGCTTGCAATTACTATTACGGTAACGACGCAAATGAGGCTGCGATCCCCGTTACGGCGACGACTTGCGACGCGTCCAATCAGACGGATGCGAAGCCCGCATATAACAACTGGAACCGTTATCAAAATTACGTAGAATTTAGAAAGGCAATGTCGGAAACGCCCGATACGAGCTTCGATACCACGTACTGGACGTATACCGACGGCGTGCCTACTTGGAAGGGCGTAACAATCGACACTAACGAATACGTTGCAAAAATTGGTGGTGAAGTTAGTGATAGCGCAGTAATTGCGATAGATGCTTCCACGACAGTTTCCTTGTTCGTAAATGACATAGCGCAAGAAGATATTACGCTTACCGCTACGGACGAAGAAATTGTTTCGATTGAAGGGGCTACCGTTACGGGCTTGAAGATGGGTACGACGACGGTTACGGCAACCTGTGAGGCGTTTAGCTACACCTTTACCGTTACGGTACAACCCGTAGGTGAAAAGGTAGAATATACAACGGAACTTTTGCTTGACGCAACGGACGGCGTTCTTTATAGCGGTACGACGGGCGAGATTGTTTCTATGAACGCGATCTTCGGCGAATCAACCGTTTGTGAGGCGGTCGATCTTACGGACGGCACGGCGTTGACGGTTGCAGACGGCAAACTTACGGGTTATACAGTCACGGGACAGACCCAAGAAACCAAACGCACGGTGATTCTCAGTACAGGCGAAAAATGGGCGGAAATCACGCTTACGGCGTATACGAAGGTTATCGACGAAGCAAGTGATCTTTCTATCTTCAATTATTCTGCAAACAACGTATGTTTCGACGGTAATTATGCGCTCGCGAAGAATATCGACGCAAGCTCGTATACGCATACGCATAGCGGTAGACAGGGCAATTGGTTTAACTTTGGGAATACTTCCAATTCGTCGCAAATCACAGGCGGACTTATTGGTACGTTTGACGGTCGTGGTTATACGATTAAAGGAATCACGATGGGTAACTTTGGTTTGTTTGAATACGTAAGGAACGGTGCGGTCATTAAAAACGTTGCGTTTACCGACGTTAAATTTGCGGCTTCCGATAACAATAATTGGGACGCGGAAGCTCGCTACGTAATAGCGTCTACGATTGCCTATAATTCCGCAATGGAAGGAGCTGCGCCCGTTTTGGAAAATATTTATATTCAAACAAATACTATCCCCGAGTATACTTATGAAAGCAACGGAGCAACGAAGAATTCAAGATCAAGTATACTTGCTTCTAGTGTGAGCACGGCAATCACAATGAAAAATATCGTTATTGAAGTACCGTATACGAGCGCAACAAACGGTTCATTTGTTTACGATGCAGAACAGGCTGCCTTAGCTACTGTTGCGCCTGCAAACTGGTTGGATATTTATGTTATTTCGCCTACGCCGTTAGCTTTACAAACGCATAGCTCAACGACGTTTGTTGATGCGTCTAATCGTGATGGGGCGATTGCGCTTTATGCAAACGTAAAGCGTTATGATAATGCCGATTTAATGAAAGCTGGCGGTAACGAGTATAAGAACTTCTCGTCTGATTATTGGACGGTAGCGGAAGGCGGTATTCCCGTTTGGAAAACGCTTTTCTAAACAAACAAAAAACTCTTACGGCGAACTTACCGTTCGCCGTAAGACGTATTTAGGAGAATAAAAATGCAAAAACAAGAATTTTTCCCTGACGGTACTCCAATCGACGGTTGGTTTTACGACTTGTCTTTACCCAAGTCGGCAGTAAATGGAAAACGCTTTGTTTTAACCGATTACGGCATTTTTTCCGACGGAAAAATATATACGAAGGAAATACAGACGTTAATTGATAAAATTGCGGAATGTGGCGGTGGCGTTTTGACCGTCCCCCAAGGAACGTTTTACTCGGGTGCGTTGTTTTTTAAGCAAGGCGTACATTTATGTGTAGAGGCAGGGGGAATACTCAAAGGCAGCGACGATATTTCCGATTACCCTGTTTGTCAAACGAGAATAGAGGGACAAAATTGCTTATATTTCCCTGCCTTGATTAACGCGGATAGCGTAGACGGTTTTACGGTGTTTGGGGAAGGAACGATTGACGGCAACGGCTTGCGGGCTTGGAAAGGCTTTTGGGCAAGACAGAAATGGAATAAAGCTTGTACGAATAAGGATGAACAGCGGGCAAGACTGATTTTTATTTCCAATTCTAAAAATGTTACTTTGCACGGTTTACGTTTGCAAAATTCGCAGTTTTGGACAAATCATATTTATAAATGCCATCACGTGCGTTTTTTGCATTTGGACATATTTTCCCCAAAAACGCCTGTCCCTGCGCCAAGCACCGACGGAATTGATATCGACGCTTGCACCGACGTTTTAGTAAAAAACTGCCGAATGGAAGTCAACGACGACGCAATCGCGCTCAAAGGCGGGAAAGGCGTTGATGCGGATAAGGATGAGGCAAACGGCGCAAACGAACGTATACTTGTCGAGGATTGCGAATACGGATTTTGTTGCGGCGCTTTAACTTGTGGGTCGGAATCTATTTACAATCGTAACATTTTAGTACGAAGATTACGGGTGAAGGGCGTAAATATTTTGTTGTGGTTAAAAATGCGTTCGGACACTCCGCAAAAATACGAATATATTACGATGGAAGATGTGAAGGGTACGCTCGGATATTATTTTATAGACGTCAATCCTTGGAGACAATTCCATAATGACGAGGGCAAACAACCGCCGAAATCCGTTTGTCAAAAAATAACGGTTAAAAATTGCGAGTGTAAATGCTTGAAATATTTTAACGTACAAAAGGATAAACAATATATTTTGTCGGATTTTTCTTTTGAGAAATTGAAGATAACAGCAGAAGAAAACGGGTACGAAGACGGAATTGTCGAACGTATGCAAATAAAAGACGTGACGGTAGTGAAGATTTGAAAAGGAGAGAAAAATGAAAGTATTGATTGGTGGCGACGTAAGCGTTTGCGATAGTGCGGAATTGTTCGCAAACGGGGACGTGCAAGGTATTTTTCACGATGTGGCGGGTGCATTTCAGAATGCAGACGAGGTTGTTTTGAATTTAGAATGCGCGATAACGGAATCGGCAGACGAAATCAAAAAATTCGGGCCCTGCTTAAAAGCGCCGTTCGGGACTGCGGATACCTTAAAAAAAGCTGGGGTAACCCGTTTGGCATTATCAAATAATCATATTTACGATTTTGGGGCGCAAGGGATAAAGGATACGCTTGCAGAAATAGAGAAAAACGGCATAGAATGGACGGGCTTTGGTGAAAACGATAAGTTGGCGCGGAAAAATATGGTATTAACGGACGGTAAAATTAAGGTAGCCGTGATAGCCGTATGCGAGCACGAGTATTCTTATGCACTGCCGAACAGAATGGGTGCAAGAGAGTATGATCCGTACGATACAAATGAGGATATTGCCGAAGCGAAAAAGACCGCCGATTTTGTTGTGGTTTTATACCATGGCGGCAAAGAGCATTGCCGTTATCCTTCGCCTCGGCTTCGCAAATTGTGCCGTTCTATGGTCAAGAACGGCGCAGACGTAGTCCTTTGCCAGCATAGTCATTGTATCGGTTGCTATGAGAATTTTGAAAAAGGGCATATTTTATACGGTCAAGGCAATTTCCATTTTGTGAAAGCGTTATATGCGCAAAGCGAAGAGAAAAAAGCCAGTTGGAACAACGGATTGTTGGTCGAGCTGACGTTCGAAAAAGAATGTGCAATTTCCTTTAAACCCGTAGTAGTGGACGGCTTGGGGATTCGTTTTGCAGACGAAGCAGAGTACGGGCAAATTATGGATAGCTTTGAAAAGAGAAACGAGGAGCTTGCTAACGGCGAATGGGAAAAGCGTTGGCAGGAGTTTTGCTTATCTATGAAAGAGCAATACGACGAGGCGGCGCAAAGCTACGGGAAAGAGGGTGGCGATGAGTGGAAACGGGAGTGGTTTTGCCATTATCTTGACTGCGAAGCGCATAGCGACGTTTGGCGAGAGCTTTTTCCCACGTGGAACAAAACGAATAAATAAAAGCAAGGGCGATAGGTGTATCGCAGTTCTCTATAAATGCAAGCTTTTATATTTAAGATGTATATAGAGGGTGCAAAGCAGGAGAAAGGACATGAACAAATGGATAAAAGATTGCGTGTTTTATCAGATATATCCGACGAGTTTTTACGATAGTAACGGCGACGGCATAGGCGACCTTAAAGGTATTACGCAAAAACTGGATTATGTGGCGGGTTTGGGAGTAAACGGTATTTGGTTAAATCCCTTTTATCCGTCGCCGTTTATGGACGGCGGCTACGACGTAACCGATTATTATGCCATAAACGAGAAATTCGGGGATATGTCGGATTTTGAGGAAATGGTATCGAAATGTAAGGGGTTGGGAATTAAAGTGATTATCGACCTCGTAATCGGTCATACCTCTGACAAACACCCGTGGTTTTTACAGTCTGCAAAAGACGAAAAAAATAAATATACCGATTGGTATATTTGGACGGACAGTAGTTTTAATAAAAAAGACAGCATACACGGATTATATCCCCGTGACGGCGGATACGTCATCAATTATTATGCTTGCCAGCCTGCCCTCAATTTCGGATATAACCGTTTGCCTGAAAAAGGCGTGCGTAAAGACGCATACGATTTGGGTGAAGATTGGAAAATGCACTATACCGACGACCGGTTAAAACCGTTGAGAGAGGAAATCTTGAATATTATGCGCTTTTGGCTGAATAAAGGCGTGGACGGGTTCCGTGTAGATATGGCAAATTCGCTCGTCAAAGGTTGTATTTACAATTCGGACAAAGAGGAAGACGTTGAAGGACTGAAATGGCTTTGGAATATTTTAATCGGCACGATTAAAGAGGAATATCCCGATACGGCGTTTATCGCAGAGTGGGTATATCCGTCTAATTCGGTGGGGAAATGCGGCTTCGATTTGGATTATTTGGCGCACGACAGACCTGAATACAACGATTTATTTCGAAATGAAAAAGGAACGAATATTTTACCCGCTTTTGAAAAAGGGAATACGTATTTTTCAGCCGAGGGGAAGGGAACGGTACAAAACTTTCTTGACTATTCTGCCCGTTTATACGAAGACGTAAAAGGCAAAGGTTATTTTTCCGTGCCGAGCGGATATCACGACATTGTACGGGTAGCCGAAAAGAAGGACGAGGAACTTTTAAAGGTTGTTTTTGCTTTTTTATTGACGTATAAACACGTGCCGTTTATTTATTACGGCGACGAAATCGGTATGACGCATACGTGGGGAATTAATAAGGACGGTGGATATATTCGTACGGGCGCAAGAACGCCAATGCAATGGACAAACGGTAAAAACCGCGGATTTTCCGATACGGACGGGGAAGTATATTTACCTGTAAATGCGGAGAAAACGCAAAGCGTTTCGTGCCAAGAAAGCAAAGAAAATTCTTTACTAAATACAGTGAAGAAGCTGATAAAACTAAGAAAAGAAAACTCGGCTTTGAATGCAGACGGAGGCTTGAAAGTTTTGCGGTGTGAAGATGGGGGATATCCTTTGGTCTACGAGCGCACAGACGAAAAAAATAGTTTTATTATAGCAATCAATCCAAGTGAAAAGAAGATAGAGATGGTGTTGACGGGTGAAATGGTTTATCAGCAAAACTGCAAAAAAGAAAAAGAAAAAATAATTTTGCTTGGAAAAAGCTTTGCAGTATTGAAAAAGGAATGAAACGTATGGCAACTTCATTTAAAAAATTTTCTTTTTCCTTAATCGGGAAAGAACAGATTTTGTATATTTATAATGCAGAGGGTTGTGGGAATAAATATACAATTCGAAAAATTGATAAAGGATATATTATTCAACACACTGTAAAAAATTTTTCTTCAAACACCGTTAAATTGCATGGATTAAAGTGTGCATTTACTAATATTTGTTTTGATAACGATGTGATTGACGATTATTATTACTGCAATGAAAACGCACGGTTGTTTTGCAATTTAACTGTGTCGTTGGATTATAACCGTTTGGACGATAATGCAAAAGAAAACGAAAAGTTTACTTTGCCCGTGGACAGGCGTTGGTGTGATCCAGGGGTACAGTCGGGGAGAATTTGCTCGTCGCCCTATCAGCCCTTTCCTGCAATTTTACTTAGTAATTATAAAACGAATAAAGGTATTATTTGTGGTAGTTTATCACAAGACGTTTTCTATCATTCGTATGAAGTTGGGCATAAAAACGGCGAGGCATATTTGGAAATCTATTCCTCGTTTAAGGATATTGCTTACCGTGAGGTAAAAGCAGGCGAGGAACTTATAGATATTTTCTATATTGGAGAAACGGATTTTGCCGACGATATCAATAAGATTTGGGAAAATTACACCGCAGTTTTACGGTGTTTTTTAACGAATAATCAAGGGGCAACGAATACGAATCGCCACGCGCTTATTTGGGATAGCTGGAATGATGGGATTTATCGTGACGTATCAGAAGAAATGCTCTTAAAAGAAGCTCGTGCAGTAAAGAGGTTATTCCCGACGGTAGAGTGGTTTCAATTAGATGACGGATATTCAGCTTATTGCCATGAAAACGTAGATTTAGATTCTCACGGTTTAGGAGTACCATACGAGGGGGAAGAGGGGGTAGACCGCAGAAAATTCCCTAATGGTTTAAAAGGGTATACCGATAAAATTAAAGAAATCGGATTAAAACCTGCCATATGGATAGGCGGTTTTTGTCCCGTGAAAACGAAAATATATCAAGAACACCCCGAGTGGTTTATTGATTACACTTACCGCATCGACTGGACGCAACCCCTTGATGTGAGCCAAGAAGAAGTGCGCAGGTATATGTGTTACGCATTAGACAAACTTGTTACGGAATATGGTTTCGAGGGGGTAAAACACGATTTTTGGAGTTATGCATTTGAGGATAGGCACGATTTATTAAAAAATAAAGATAAATCAGGGTATGAATGCCGAGAATGGTGGCATAAGCAACTTCGTCAGCGATTGCCAAAGCACGGGTATTTGCAATCGGCTTGCGATATTAGTATGGGAAATCCGTTTATCGGTAAATATTTCAACAACTATCGTTTCGGGCTGGACATTGGTGCGGGGGCATTGAATAATATAAAAACGACGATGTTTTGGTCGGTTGCGGTATTGAGTACACATACGGGCGATTTATTTATCCCCAACAGCGATTCTACGGGTTTATTACCTGGATTGAATGATTTGGATTTTATGTTCGTTGTGAATTGGCAAATCATTACACGTACGCTCGTGGAAATTTCAGGCAGATATTCGCGGGTTGACGAAACGAATCCTAGATTAAAAATTTTACAACGCGCCGTGCAATATTTGAATAATGGTGAAAACGTGTATTTCGCGAAGTATGATTATCGTAAAAAGGGCGTAAATTTACCTGAAATTATGTATATCAACTCTGCGTTTGATTGTAAGGACGATAGATATAAAACCGTGGCGGTTTTTAATAGCAGTGAAGAGACAAGAAAAATTTGCTTTGATAATACGGACATTGATTTTAGCGACGGTTTTCATGAAGTTGAATTTGTTTGGGAAGAGAAAATTGAACCTTTGGAATACTATGAATTTACATTAAAACCGCATCAAAGCATATTGCTCAAAATTAAGAAATAACAGGTTATGAGATTAAGGGAAATAAATTGTCGTATGAAAGTGGTAACTAAATGGTAACCTAATTTTTTAAGAAAGACTGAAACCCTTTAAAATAAAGCCTTGTAGCGATTTTAAAAATATAAGGAAACTGGCTGTTAATCCTTACATTTTTTTGACTAAAAATATTTCGAGAAAATTTGGGCGTGATTTGGGCGCAAGAAATTCACAAACGCTGAATCCCTTTAAAATAAAGGGGTTTAGCGTTTTTAAAAATAGGGGTTACAAGTCTGTTAATCCTTATACTTAATTTTAGATTGGAAACGCAAGAAAAATTGAATTGGAGCGAAATTGGTGTCCAAACGCTGAAATGCTTATAAATAAAG
The DNA here is from genome assembly GCA_045588185.1 of Candidatus Scatosoma sp. Lineage (GTDB taxonomy): Bacteria > Bacillota > Clostridia > Christensenellales > Borkfalkiaceae > Scatosoma. The sequence continues at coordinate 42,475 of JAZNDR010000038.1, forward strand.
GGCTTCAGAAACACCAACATAGGTTCAAATCCAGCCAGTAGTTCCAAAATAAAACAGTCGAAATAATCGACTGTTTTATTTTAATTTAGGTGGGAACCCTGTATTAGATTAAATGAAAATGTTTCGCTTTACGTTTTTTGCAGGGTATAAAGCCGAATATATTTTTTCGGCAAAAATATCCTTTTGATAGCAGTTCAGGGCAACGCCCGATAATATATCTTCGTCGTGCGCACGCGTAAGCAACGGATACTCGCTTTCACTGATTGCAGATATTACCTCGCTGCGTTCTTTCTTCATCGCAAGTATTCGTAAATATAAAGGGGAAGAGAGTCCGTCGCGTATAAGTTTTTCGTCTATTTGTAATAAATTTTGTAATGCAATTCGCCGTATTCGTGAAGAAGTATATCTCGCCGAGGTAAGTGTTTCTACCAACGGTTCGCCTGTGCCCGCAACGCGTTTTAAGGCGTTTTCCAGACCTTCCGTGCAATCGCACACGCGCGCAATTTCTTCTGTTGAACGGGAAAGCAACGCGTATTTTTCCAAGGCTTCTAAGGAATTTTCTAAACGTTTAGGTAAATCTTTTATAACAAAGTCGGGCAAGTTGCCGTCTGCGTTTTCCCCGTTTTTGATTGCCGTGCGGATAGCCGTGGCGGAAGAGAAATTCGATTGTAAAAGCTCGTCGGAATATCCTGCTCCTTGTCGTTTTATAGGCAAAATAGAAATCTTCGACGATAAGGATAACAAGGCTTTCGTGTACTCCAATCCCAAAATATTATTAGGGGACGAAAGCATATCCAAAGGAATAAATCCCGCCCAAGCCTGCGTTCTTGCTTTCGCATAGCTTGTACCCGTAGCAATCAATTCTTTGATTTTATCCGATACCGATTTGGGCTCGTTGTTCAAATACCGCGCGGCGGAAATAAAAGAGAGTTTATCGGCGTTTTCCGCACCAAAACAAAGCGTATCCACGGCGGGAATAGAAGATAAAAGCTTTACCGCGCCTTTGGCGAAAAGCTCGGCGTTTGCCGTTGCAAATACGGTAGGGAGTTCGATTACCGCGTCTGCCCCCGCTAAAACGGCGTGTTTTGCGCGCGTATACTTATCCATAATGGCAGATTCGCCCCGTTGAACGAAATTTCCGCTCATAACGCAAAGGACGGCGTCGGCGCGCGAAAGCGTGCGCGCTTGCTCAATATGCCACAAGTGCCCGTTATGGAAAGGATTATATTCGCAAATTATCGCGCAAATTTTCATTTTATTTTCCCGATTTCCTTTACAATAAAAAAAATGTGTGCTATAATTAAGATAATGGCAATAAATATTCTTGCTTGTTTCCATTATACACGAAAAGAAAAAATAAATAAAGCGTTTTTGAGAGGTAAATTATGAAGAACGTACTTGATGAAATTAAAAGTAAAGCAAAATCCCTTAATAAGACGATCGTGCTTTGCGAGGGCGAGGACGCGCGCGTGGTGAAAGCCGCAGCGGACGCAACGAAGGAAGGTATCGCAAAAATCGTCTTGCTTGGCAACGAAGCGCAGATCAAAGCCGCAAACCCCGATATTGATTTGACGGGCGTGGAAATCGTTGACCCGCTTACTTCGGAAAAACTGCCCGAATATAACGCGAAGCTTTGCGAGCTTCGCGCCTCCAAAGGTATGACGCCCGAGCAGGCGGCAAAGCTCCTTACCGACGGCACCTATTTCGGCGCAATGATGCTGAAAATGGGCGACGTGGACGGACTCGTTTCCGGTGCGTGCCATTCCACGGCAAACACCTTGCGTCCGGGGCTTCAAATTATTAAAACGGCAAAGGGCTGTTCTTCTGTTTCCAGCTTTAATCTTATGATTTGTCCTCCGCAGGGTAATCAGTATTGCCCCGACGGCTTGGTTGTTTTCGCCGATTGCGGTTTAAATCCCACGTATACCAGCGAAGGACTTGCCGATTGCGCTATCGCTACGGCAAACTCCGCAAAAGCGATTGCGGGGATTGACCCGAAAGTGGCGATGCTCTCTTTCTCAACGAAAGGAAGCGCAAAGCACGACAACGTAACGATGGTTGCGGAAGCCGTTAAAATTGCGAAAGAAAAAGCGCCCGATTTAAAATTAGACGGCGAATTGCAATTCGACGCGGCGATCGTACCCTCCGTAGCGGCATTAAAGGCGCCTGAATCGGACGTTGCAGGAAAAGCAAACGTATTTATTTTCCCCGACTTACAGGCGGGCAATATCGGTTATAAAATTGCAGAACGCTTGGGCGGATTCATGGCAGTAGGTCCTATTTGCCAAGGCTTCGCAAAACCCTTGAACGACCTTTCGCGCGGCTGTAAGCCCGATGATATCGTGGCGGCAGTTGCTATTACCGCGCTTCAAACACAGCTTTGATTTTTAAGAGGTAAACGTATGAAAGTTCTTGTTATCAATTCGGGGAGTTCTTCCCTCAAATACCAACTTATTGATATGGAAACCGAGGGCGTTATTGCAAAAGGCACTTGCGAGCGTATCGGTATCGCAGGTTCGCGCCTGATACATAAGGCAAAGGGCGAAGAAACGATTATCGAGCAGGATATGCCCACGCATAACGAAGCGGTTGCGCTTGTTTTAAAGGCGTTGACGGACGGAAAAACGGGTGTTATTTCCTCTATGGAAGAGATTGACGCGGTGGGACACCGCGCCGTTGCTTCGGGTGAAATCTTCAAAAAGACTACGCTCGTCACGGACGAAACGATGAAGCTTATGGAAGAAATCAAAGACCTTGCGCCTTTACATAATCCTGCGGCGATCATTGGTGTAAACGCTTGCAGAAAAGCTATGCCCAATACGCCCATGGCACTCGTGTTCGATACGAGCTTCCATTTCACGATGCCCGATTATGCGTATATGTACGCAATTGATTATGCGCATTACGAAAAATATAAAATCCGCCGGTACGGCTTCCACGGTACGAGCCATAAGTTCGTTTCGGGCGAAGCGGCGAAGTATTTGGGTAAAAAGCCCGAAGAACTCAAAATCGTTACCTGCCATCTTGGCAACGGCTCGTCCATTACCGCGGTGGACGGCGGTAAGAGTGTAGATACCTCCATGGGCTTTACCCCGCTTGCGGGCGTTCCTATGGGTACGCGTAGCGGCGATATTGATACCGCGGCGGCTGAATATCTTGCTAAAAAAGAGGGAATGGATATCTCCGGGGCACTTACCTATCTCAATAAAAAGTGCGGTATGGCGGGCGTTTCGGGCGTTTCCAGCGACTTCCGCGATTTAACGAAAGCGGCGGACGAGGGGAACAAACGCGCGAAACTTGCGCTTGATTTGTTCTCGTATTCCTGTAAAAAGTACGTGGGCGCGTATGCCGCGGCGATGAACGGCGTGGATTGTATCGTGTTCACGGCGGGCGTTGGGGAAAACACTCCTTGCGTACGCGAAGCAATTTGTGAAAATATGCAGTATTTGGGCTTGGAAATCGACAAAGAGAAAAATCTTGAAAAGAATAACGGGGCAATCCGCGATATCACGGGAAAGAACTCCAAAGTTAAGGTTTTAATCATTCCGACCAACGAAGAACTGGTAATTGCAAGAGAAACAGTAGAATTATTGTAAAAAATCGGAAAATTCATCGAAAAAAAAGTTGACAAAGTCGTAGAAATATACTATACTTGAAAGGCTGGTTTTATGATGACTATCGATATAAGAAAGCTCAACGCACAAAAAAAGTATTCGGGCGATATGGAATTTGAGTATACCGCGCCTGAAAACTTGATAGATATTCCGTTTGTAAAATTCGCAACGCCCGTCAAGGTAAAGTTTTCTTACGAGCTTTACGAAGACGATTCCTTGGAAATCCGAGGCACGGTTTCTTACCGTATCGAGGGACAATGTTCCAGATGCTTAAAGGAAGCCTCGCAGGAAATCGAGGGTGAGTTGGACGCTTATTTTCAGCCGTTCAAGGATTGCGAGGATTATTCCTATTGCAACGGAATCGTCGATTTAAAGAAAGCGGTGGAAGAAGCCGTAATGGCAAGCTTACCGTTCACGCTTTCCTGCGGCGACGGGTGCGAGGGGATATCTTTTTAGATAAATCGGCAAATAAAATCAAAAGAATTAAAACGTGAGGTGTTAATATGGCAGTACCTAAGAGCAAGCAATCGAAGAGCAGAACGAATAAGAGATTCGCAAACTACAAAGCGACCGCAGCTACGCTTGCGGAATGCCCTCATTGCCACGAATTGAAGCAAGCGCACACCGTTTGCAAAAATTGCGGCTACTATGACGGCAAAGAAGTCGTTGCACAGAAAGAAGAAAGCAAATAATTCGTCTATGCAAATACATCAGACGGGAAGCGAAAAGCTCCCGTCTTTTTGCGTTACAAACCAATTTATGGAATTGCAATAAATTAACCGCGGTTAATATTCGTTTTGCTTGACAAAGCGGTTCTTTTTATAGTATAATAAACAAGAACGAAAGGGGATTGTCTGTCGTTTGGCGGGCGAGGAGAAAGCATGAAAGAAAAGTATAGCGTTACGGGTATGACCTGCGCGGCGTGTTCGGCGGGGATAGAAAGAACGGTAAAAAAATTAGAGGGAATACAAAGCGCGGACGTTTCGCTGATGGGCGAATGTATGACGGTGGAATACGACGAAACGCTTTTGACGAAAGAACGGATTTTTTCCGCCGTTCTCGGGCTGGGTTACGGTATCGGCGATTTCGATGAAGACGTTTTAAAAGAACGTAAGCCGCAGCCAGACAAATTAAAGAAGCGGTTTATATTGTCGCTCGTTTTTTTGTTACCGCTTATGTATTTTTCGATGGGCGGAATGATTTTTCTTCCGCAACCGTCCGAAGTTGTTTCCGTGAGTTTACAAATGGTTTTGGCACTCGCGGTAATCGTCGTTGATTTTAAATTCTTCACAAACGGCACGAAAGCGCTTATAAAACGCGCGCCGAATATGGACACGCTCGTGGCGATGGGTTCGGGTGTTTCTTTCCTGTATAGCTTGGTCTATACGGTATTGTTGTACGCGGGCAAGGTTTCGCACGTGCATATGTTCTACGAATCAGCGGCTATGATTTTGGCACTCGTTACGCTCGGTAAATGGTTAGAAGAAAAATCCAAGCGGAAAACGGGCGATGAAATTGAAAAACTCATCAAGCTCATGCCCAATACCGTTACGGTAGAAAAGAACGGGGCGACGGTCAAAACGGCTTTTTCCGATTTACAGGTCGGCGATATCCTTATCGTCAAACAGGGGGAATATATCCCCGTTGACGGTAAGATAATAGAAGGCAAAGCGTTTATCGACCGCGCGGCAATCACGGGCGAAAGTATGCCTGTCGAGGTACAAGAGGGAGATAGTATAACGGGTGCGGATATCGTGAAAAGCGGTTTTATAAAAGTCCTCGCCGAGCGAGTAGGCGTAGATACCACGCTTTCGCAAATCGTGAAAATGGTGAAAGAGGCGGGAGCAAGTAAAGCACCCATTCAGAAAACCGCCGATAAGATTTCGGGGATTTTCGTACCGGCGGTAACGCTTATTGCCGTAATCACCTTTTTCGTATGGCTTCTTATCGAACGCAATATTGCGACGGCGGCAAATTATGCCATAAGCGTGCTCGTTATTTCCTGCCCCTGCTCGTTGGGACTTGCCACGCCCGTGGCGGTAATGGCGGCGACTGGTCGGGGTATGTCGCTCGGTATTTTATACAAGGACGCCGAGGCGTTGCAAAAAGCAAAGGATATCAACTGTGTATTGCTCGACAAAACGGCTACGCTTACAATCGGGCAACCCAAAGTAACCGATTTTGAACTTGTAAACGGCGAAGAAGCGGAAGCTTTAAGCCTTGCCGCGGCAATCGAAGCACACTCCAATCACCCGATAGCCGAATGTGTGCGCGCTTTTGCGGAGTCAAAAACGGATATATCTTCGCTTCCGCAAACGGAAGATTACGAATATGAAACGGGGAAAGGCGCAAAAGCCTCGCGGAACGACGAACGGTATTTGTTGGGAAATAGAAGACTGCTTGGAAAAATTGCTGAAAAAGAAGCGTATTCTTACGAGAAGAAGTATTCCGAGCAGGGAAAAACCGTCGTGTTTTTAACGAACGAAAAGCAATTGCTTGCCGTTTTTGCGATTGCCGATACGCTCAAAGCGGAAAGCGCTTCGGCTGTAATGGCGTTGAAAGAAAAAAATATTCGCGTGGCAATGTTGACGGGCGACAATGAAAGAGTGGCGCAAGCGATAGCAAAAGAAGCGGGAATAGACGAATATTTCGCCGAAGCGTTACCCAAAGACAAAGCGGACGCGGTGGAAAGAGTGCGTTCCGTCGGCGGTTTTGTGGCGATGGTCGGGGACGGTATCAACGACAGTCCTGCACTCAAAGCCGCGGATATCGGTGTGGCGATGGGGAACGGCACGGACGTGGCGATAGACAGTGCGGACGTCGTGCTTTCCCGCGGGGATATCGCGCTTGTCGGGACAATGATTGAATTGAGCAAAGCAACGGTAAAGAATATCCACCAAAATTTGTTTTGGGCGTTCTTTTATAATTGCGTGGCGATTCCCGTGGCGGCGGGCGTGTTTGCCTTTCTCGGATTGACGCTCAACCCTATGATCGGGGCGGCGTGTATGAGTTTAAGCTCGCTGTTCGTGGTTACGAACGCATTGCGATTGACAAGATTTCATAAAAAACAACAACAAGAAAACGGTATAAAGGAGAATGAAACGATGAAAAAGACGATGAAAATTGAGGGTATGATGTGTCAGCATTGCGTGGCGCACGTAACGAAAGCGCTGCAAGGCGTTGCGGGCGTTGCCGAAGTGGAAGTCAACCTTAAAAAGAAAACGGCGACGGTAGAATTAAGCGAGGCGGTCGCGGACGAAAGCTTGACGGCGGCTGTAACGGAAGCGGGCTACGAAGTGAAGAAGATTTCATAAGCCTCGACAAAATGACAGAATTTATGACAAAATAAAACGGAAAACGATTTGCGCCGTATGCTATCATATTCTCAATGAAACATATTAGGAGAGATTCATATGTCGCAAATGTTACTGCTTGATAAACGCACGCAAAGTCTGATAGAGGATTACGTTCCACAAGGAGATATCCTCGAAGGCGTTGTGTGCTTTTTTTCCGTTTTTTCCGATTATACGCGAGTCAAAATTTTGTCCGCGCTTGCTATCAGCGAATTGTGCGTAACCGATCTTTCAAGACTATTAGATATCAATCAAACGACGGTGTCGCATCAGCTTCGTTACTTAAAAAGCGCAGGAATCGTGCGCAGTGTTCGGCAGGGTAAAATCGTGTTTTACAGCCTCGCTGACGACTCTATCAACGACGTTTTATTAAAAGGAATAGAGTTTTTGGGTTGCTAAACGAGAAAAACTCTTTTATTTCCTTGCAAAATTGCTTGATTTGGTATATAATAATAGCGTATGAGTGAGTTGCAGGAAAAACTCAAATTACTTCCCGAGAACCCCGGCGTATACATTATGCTGGATAAGGACGGGATTGTTATTTACGTGGGAAAGGCGCGCGTACTGAAAAACAGGGTGCGTCAGTATTTTCATTCTTCCGCGAAGCCTGAAAAGGTAGCGGCAATGGTAGAGAATATCGCCGACTTTTATTATATCATCACACAAACGGAAATCGACGCGCTCGCGCTGGAAAACAACCTTATCAAGAAATATAAACCCAAGTACAACATTCTTTTAAAAGACGATAAAACGTATCCGTATATCAAGGTACACACCAAAGAGGAATTCCCTCGCGTTACGGTTACAAGAAAAATCAAAAAAGACGGTAAATATTTCGGTCCGTTCATGGGCGGAGTGCGTTGCGGCGAGCTTTTGGATATTATCGCCGCCGTTTATAACGTCCGTACTTGCTCCGTGTCGATTACCGAAAAACCGAAAAAACCTTGTCTTATGCACCATTTACACCGTTGCGGCGCTCCGTGCGCGCACTTGTGCACGCGTGAAGATTACGCAATGCGGATAAAAAAGACGCTTTCCTTCCTCGACGGAAATTACGAGGAAGCCGAGGAAATATTACGCGAAAAAATGCTGCGTTTTGCGGAAAACGAAGAATTTGAGCTTGCGATGGAATACCGTGAAAAGCTGAATATGCTCTCCAAACTAAAATTAAAGCGTATCACTTCGCTAAACCGCGCACTGAATGCCGACGTGATCGCTTTAAAAACCAACTATTTATATTCGGCGGTCAACGTGCTCGTAACGAGAAGCGGAATTATGCAGGGCGGGAGTAATTTTGCCTTGGAGGACGGCTCGTTTTCGGAAACGGACGCTTTGACGGCGTTCATTACACAGTATTATGCAAATCACGAATTGCCCGACGAGATAATCGTGCAGGAGATTTGCGAAAAGGAATTGTTGGAAAAATACTTCCTTGAAAAGTTCAATAAGAAAGTAGAGATAATCCAAACCAAACAGGGCGTGAAAAAACGGCTTTTGGAAATGGCGGAAAAGAACGCAAGCGAATACTTGTCGAGGTCAATAGACAAAATCAAGCATAAGAACGATATGACGAAAAACGCGTGTGCGCGTTTAAAGGATATTCTCGGCTTGAAAAAATATCCCAAGCGAATGGAATGTTACGATATATCCAATATCAGCGGAGTGGACAAAGTCGGTTCTATGGTCGTATTTATCGACGGGGAAGCGGATAGAAACAGCTATCGCCGTTTCAAGATAAAAACGGTCGAGGGGGCAAACGATTACGCGTCCCATCAAGAAATGATGCGCCGCCGTCTTGCCAAGCTCGGTACGGACGAAGAAGAGCGGTTCCCTAAGCCCGATTTAATTATTATCGACGGCGGGAAAGGTCAGCTTTCCGCTGTAAAAGAGATATTCGACGAAATGGGCGTTGCGGATATCGAGCTCATTTCTCTTGCGGAAAAGGAAGAGGAAGTGTTTACTTTGTTCTCAGCTGATAGCGTACGGATAGACCGCCGCGATTACGTTTTAAAAATGTTACAGCGTATCCGCGACGAAGCGCACCGTTTTGCAATCACCTATTTCAGGAGTTTGCACTCAAAACGCAATCTTTCGTCCGTTTTACAGGAAATAGACGGAATAGGCAAGAAAAAGCGAATGGCGCTTATGGAACGCTTCGGCACGATTGATAAAATTATGCGCGCGGAAATAGACGAGCTTTGCAAGGTGGAAGGAATAGGCATGGAGCTTGCGCAAAAAATTAAGACCTATTTTAAGGAGCAAATATAAAAGAATGCGAAAGATAAATTACCGTATGATCGTTTCCGATTTCGACCATACGCTCGCCAATAACGACAGCACGGTTTCGCCTGAAAACAAGAGAGCGATAGAAGAATACACCCAAGCGGGCGGGGTATTCGTGGTTTCCACGGGCAGACTCCATTACGGCATTATACCGCACGCCAAAGAATTGGGCTTAAAAGGTTTAGTCGCTTGCTGTCAAGGCGCAATTATCGAGGATATCGAAAGCGAAGAAATGATATTAGAGGGCACGCTTCCAAGCGAACTCACCGCGCAAATTTGCGAAAAAATGGAGGGGCTGGGCTTGCATATCCACGTGTACGGCCGTGAGGATTATTACTGTAATATGGACGACGAGCCGTTAAAAATGTACGAGCATGCGGTAAGAAGAAAGGCAAAACTCGTGTTAAATATGCCGCTTTCCCAATTTGTAAGAGAGAACGGCATTTGCTCGTATAAAGTGCTTGCGATGGTCGAACCGAAGCGTAACGCGGAAATAAGAGAAATACTTTCAAAGTATAAGTTCGAAGGCTGTAAGGTAACGAAAAGTGCGGAATACCTCGTGGAAGTCATTAACGCAAAGTATTCCAAGGGCACGGCAGTGGAATTTTTAGCGAACCGCTTTGATATTCCGCTTGAAAAGGTGATTTGTGTGGGAGATCAGCAAAACGATATTCCTATGATACAAAAAGCGGGTTTGGGTATCGCTGTGAAAAACGCCGACGAGGAATTAAAGAAAAACGCGCTCGTGTTCGAGTACACCAACGAAGAAAGCGCAATTGCAAAAATCATTAAAAAGTACGGATATACGGAGGAATAAGCGATGAGCGGACAGGTAACGCAAAGCGTAATGTTAGATAAATTCGCCTATGATTTAGGCTTGGAAATCATTTATGCGGGCAGAGGCGTGGTTACGCTTGCAAGTATGAGCGTCGAACGCCCGGGATTACAGCTTGCAGGCGGATTCTTTAATTACTTCGATTCCCGCCGTATTATCGTGTTCGGTCTTGCCGAATACGAATATCTCCGCACGCTTTCCTCAGAAGAGCGCAAAGAAAAAATCCGTTCGCTGTTCGAGCACGGAGAATTGCCCTGTATCATACTCAGTCGCGATCTTCCCGCACTTTCCGAGTTGGTGGAAACGGCGAAGAATTTTTCCTGCCCCGTTTTCCGTTGCCCGAAAATGACGACCGACCTTATGAGCAATTTATATATTTATCTCAACCGACTTCTTGCGCCGTCGGTTACCGAACACGGCGTTTTGATGGAAGTTTTCGGCGTGGGGATATTGCTTACGGGTAAAAGCGGCGTAGGGAAAAGCGAAGCTGCAATGGAGCTTATCAAGCGCGGACATAGACTTATCGCCGACGACAACGTTATCATAAAAGAAATCGCAAACGAGCTGTACGGCACGGCGCCCGATATCATTCGTTACTTTATGGAGCTTCGCGGTATCGGTATCATCAACGTAAAAAGTATGTACGGCTCGGGCTCGGTACTCGACGAAAAGCAAATACAGCTCATTATTCAGTTGGAAACATGGCAACAGGGCAAGGAATACGACCGTATCGGCGACGAAGTATCCACGGCGGAATATTTCGGTATCAAGCTTCCCAAGCTCACAATCCCCGTAAGCCCCGGTCGAAATCTTGCGATACTCATAGAAGTCGCCGCCCGTAACTTCCGTTTGAAGAGCATGGGCTACGACGCGTCGGAAGAACTTATCACGAGAAGCATAGGAAGATAAATATGTTGGAAATTCTTGCCCCCGCAGGGAACGCAGAGTGCGCCAAAGCGGCAATCCATAACGGTGCGGACGCCGTATACCTCGGTTATCGGGCTTTTTCCGCCCGTCAGAGCGCGGAAAACTTCGAAGACGAGGGATTGCGCGAAATTATCAAATACGCGCATTTATGCGGCGTTAAGGTGTACGTGGCGATGAATACGATCGTCAAGGACGAGGAAACGGAGCCGTTTCTTCGCGCCTTGCTTTCCGTTTGGGCGTTGGGGGCGGACGCGATTATTTTGCAAGACCTTTTGCTTGGCAAAGCGGTGCACGAGAAATATCCCGAAATTATTTTGCATTTGAGCACGCAAGCGGGGATATGCAACGAAAACGGCGCGAAATTTGCCCGCGGCTGCGGCTTTTCCCGCGTTATTTTGGCACGCGAAACACCGCTGGAAGAAATGGCGAAAATCAGTAAAATTATAGAAACGGAAGCGTTCGTGCAGGGCGCGCTTTGTACCTGCTATTCGGGACAGTGCTATTTTTCCTCGTTCGTCGGGGGGAATAGCGGAAACCGCGGGCGTTGTAAACAGCCCTGCCGTAAATTATACGCTTACGATAGAAACGGCAACACGGAAAAAAATTACGCGCTATCCTTGTCCGATCTTTGCGTGGGCGAGGATATCCGTAAATATATCGAAGCGGGCGTAGTATCTTTTAAAATCGAAGGCAGAATGCGCCGTGCCGAATACGTGGCGGCGGCTGTGCGCTATTACCGTTTATTGCTCGATAAGGGCGAAAATATCGGTTTCGCAAAGGATAAGGAAAAGGCACTTTCCGACCTCAAACGCACCTACAACCGCGGAAATTATACCAAAGGACTTGCTTTTGGACAGGATAAACGGTTTTTATCCACCGCCGTACAAGGACATATCGGTGAGAAAGTCGGCGTGGTAAAGGTGCAAAACGGTAAGTATTTTGTGGAAAGCGTATTCCGTCCCCGAATAGGCGACGCGTTTAAGATACTCCGCGACGGCAAGGAACTCGGCGGGGCAACTTATGTAAAAACAGACGGGAAAGGCTTTATCCTTTTTTCCAAAGTGCGGTTAAAGAACGGCGACGGCGTATTCGTAACAACGGATACCGCCGTGAACGAACGAGTTTTAAAGGACAAAAAATTAAACAAAATCCGTATAACGCTCCGCTTTGGCGAAAACCAACGCGCCTACGCGGAGTGCGAGGGAATATCGTTATACTCGGAAACCGAATTGCAAACGGCGCAATCCCGCCCGTTGACCGAGCAAGAATTAAAGGATTGTTTCCAAAAAACGGACGGCTTGCCCGTGGAAGTGGAATTTGCCGAAGTGGATATTCAAGGGAATATTTTTATACCAAAATCCGCTTTAAACGCGTTTCGCCGCAACTTTTATGAAAAACTGTCGGAATGCCGTCGTGCGCTGTATACATATAAAGAGCTGGAAAGTTACGCGGTAAACGGTATAAATTCTAAAACGGCAATTATGGCGGCCGATTTCGAGGGCGTCTGCGCCGATATTGCTATCTATAAACCGCAAGATTACAGTGCGCCGTTGCCTAAAAGCTTTGCACAAGGTCAATTTGAGAAATATCTCTATTATCCGCCGTTTGCAACAGCCCAAGACGAGCTTGCAATCAGCGGGAAATTATCGGAAACGCATATAGACGGTATATATACGGAAAATTACGGCGGTATCGCTTTTGCGGAAAAACACGCCGTTAAGGCGTTCGTTGGTACAGGGCTGAATCTGTCTAACGGTATCGCGTTGCGTGAACTTTTAAAATTGTCTTGCGTTTCCTATTATGCCGTATCCAAAGAATTGAGCGAACGGGAACAAAAAAATCTTGCGGGAGCAAACGCCTTTACGTTGACAAGCGGCGATATAAAAATAATGGACCTTTGCTATTGCCCGTTTGGAAAGACCTGTTCCATTTGCGATAAAAAAGAACGGTATCTTTTGACGGATGAAAACGGTCGGATATTTCCCGTGCGCCGTTATAAAGGCGGGGACGGAAAGTGCCGTTTCGAGGTCTATAATTGCGCGCAGCTGATAGGAACGGGCGTAAAAGGCGCGGGACAGCTTTTGGATTTAACTTTGTACGAGGATAAAGCTACGGCGATACAAGCCAAAGACGATACGGCGAAACAAAAAGAATTATATAAAAATTATACGTCAGGGCACGGCGTGCGCGGCGTACTGTAAACGGAAAAATAAAATGAACCAAAGAGCAATCGAAAAAACTGAATTGAATAAAATTCTTGCGATAGCGGCAGGATATGCGACCTTGTCGGGCGGGAAAAACCGCTTGGAACAAACGCAACCCACGCCGTCCGTTTCCGAAGCCAAAAAACGCTTAAAAATAACGGAGGAATGCGTAGCGTTACTCTTTTCTTACGGCGTTTCCAAGGTGGAGTATTTTCCCGAATTTTCCGACGAGCTCGGCAGGGCGAAAAAAGGTTCTGCACTATCCTGCGGCGAACTTTTAAAAATAGAAAATTTATTGCGTTCTACAAGGATTGCGCATACCGGCATATGTGCCGTTACGGACAGTGAAATTCGCTATATGCGTGAAGTTGCGGATAAATTATATTACGACGAAACGCTAGAAGAGGATATACGCACAAAAATATTAAACGATTCGGAAGTAAGCGATTATGCGAGCGATAAGCTGTATACGCTTCGGCGCGAGATACGCCTTTTAAACGAACGAATCAGAAATCGCCTTGCCGAATACTTGACGGGAAGCGAGGGGAAATATTTGCAAGAAGGTATCGTTACGATGCGCGATAACCGCTACGTTTTGCCCGTCCGCGCCGAATATAAACGGAATATCAAAGGCTTTATCCACGACCGTTCGGCAAGCGGTGCAACTTTCTTTATCGAACCCGAAGAAGTTTTGGAAATGAATAACGAACTCCGTTCGCTGGCGATCGACGAAAAGGAAGAAGTGGAACGGATTTTGGGCGAACTCTCCCGCCGAGCAGGCTTTATCGGCGACGAACTCACGACGGACATAGAACTGTTGGAAGAGATAGACGCCGCGTACGCAAGAGCGGAATACGCCTATAAGCTCGGTTGCGTGAACCCCGAGCTCAACGATACGGGAATTATCCGTATTGATATGGGCAGACACCCCCTAATTGACCGTAAAAAGGTAGTGCCCGTCAGCTTATCGCTGGGGAAAGATTACCGATTTTTGCTTATAAGCGGTCCGAATACGGGCGGAAAAACGGTTACGCTTAAAATGGTCGGATTGTTCAGTATGATGGCGATGTGCGGACTGTTCGTGCCCGCAAAACGCGCCGTGCTGTCCGTGTTCGACGAAATCTATTGCGACGTGGGCGACGCGCAAAGCATTGAGGAAAGTTTATCCACCTTTTCTTCGCATATCACGAATATTATTCATATCGTCAATAACGCAAACGCAAGAAGCCTTGTTTTGATTGACGAGCTGGGCGGCGGAACGGACCCCGACGAAGGGCAGGCTTTGGCAAAGGCTATCGTTTCCCATTTATTAAAAACGGGCTGTGCAGGCGTAGTAACGACGCACTATACCGCCTTGAAAGAGTTTGCGTTTTCTGCCAAAGGCATTGAAAATGCTTGTATGGAATTTGACAGCGACACGCTGCAACCTCTTTACGTGATCCGAATCGGACTTCCCGGTTCGAGTAATGCGCTCGCCATTTCTCGCCGTTTGGGCTTAAAAGAGAGTATTTTAAACGACGCGCTTTCCAATTTATCCGCCGACGCGCAGAAGTTTGAAAATATCGTGCGGAGCGCAGAGGAAAGCCGTATCAAAGCGGACGAAACTTTGGCGGAGAGTAACCGTTTAAAAGCGGAATGGCAGGAAAAATTACGCGAAGTGGAAACGGAAAAGGAAAAACTGCGCAAGGAAAAAGAGAAGCTGTTTACTTCGGCAAAAGCCGAGTCGAGAAGAATCGTAAACGAACGCACTGCGGAAGCGGAAGAACTCTTGTCCGAAATTGAAAAGATATTCGAAAAAGAGAGCCTTTCCGAGGGGGATTTGATAAAGGCAAGAACGCTTAAAAACCGTTTGGGAGATAAGGCGTTTGAAACGGAAAACGAAGAAGTTTCCCGCCCGCAATACAAAAACGCTTCGCCCGAAGAAATCAAGGTCGGCAGGAAAGTATACGTAAAAAATATCAACCAAGAGGGTGTTGTGCAAAGCGTGCGTTTGCCGAAAAAGGAAGCGGAAATTTTATGCGGGAGTATCCGTGTGCGCAGTAAATTTTCCGATATTGCGCTTGTAATAGGCGGGGAAAAAGCACAAACTAATAAAAATAAGAAAAAATCGAACTTCGACAGCGTACAAATCAAAAAGTCGCTGGTGGCAAAACCCGCGCCCTCTTTGGAAATCAACGTGATAGGGCAAACCGTTCACGAGGCGTTGCCCGACGTGGAAGCGTTTATTGATTCGGCAGTGATTGCAAACCTTGAAGAAGTGCGTATCGTACACGGCGTGGGTACGGGTAAGCTCCGCGCGGGCATACACGAGTTTTTACGAACGCATAAAAACGTCGCGGAATTCCGTCTTGGTAAATACGGCGAGGGGGAAACGGGCGTTACGATCGTCAAGATAAAATAATAAAATGTCATAACCTCGGCAAAAGAAAAATAGGATATTACGGACTATTTTTTCGAGGTATGACATTGAAAAAGCAGAAAAAAACGGTAAACCATCGTTCTTTTAAGAGCGATATTGCAACCAATCTCGTGCTCGGCGTGCTCGTTTTATCCGTCGGCGCGTTGTGTCTTGCGCCTGCGGAGGGAGTAGCGCAAAGCGGCGGGGAGAGTACGGAAATATACCGTAGCGCAGACGCTTCCTCTAACGGCGTTTCGTTGATGTTTAACGTGTACTGGGGAACGGAAGAGGTCTGCCGTATTCTAAATATATTGCAAGAACACGAGGCGAAAGCGACCTTTTTTATCGGCGGTTGCTGGGCGGACGATAACGTGGAATGTTTGCGCAAAATATATGCCGACGGGCACGAAATCGGCAATCACGGGTATTTCCATAAAGACCATTCCAAACTGTCTTTAACGGAAAATCAAAAGGAAATAGCCGCCTGTAACCGCTTTATCGAGCTGGCGATAGGCGAAAAGCCGACTCTGTTCGCGCCACCCTCAGGCGCATACGGGGATAATATGCTTTCCGCTTGTAACGCCTTGCAAATGAAAACGATTTTATGGTCGCGAGATACGATAGATTGGCGGGATAAAAATTCCGCGCTCATTTATACCCGCGCCACGAAAAATATTAAGGGCGGGGAATTCGTGCTTATGCACCCGATGACGGCAACGGCGGACGCTTTAAACGATATTTTGACGGAATACGAAACGCGTTCCCTTTCCCTGATTACGGTGTCGGAAAATTTACGGTAAAATCATTAAAAAGGATTGAAAGGAAAAACTATGGTTTTTGAAAAGAGATACGAAAACGGGCTTCGGCTCGTAGTGAAAAGAATGGAAGGCTTGATGTCGGTTACGATGGGGATTCTCGTCGGTACGGGCGCAAGCGCAGAAACAGACAAGGAAGACGGTATTTCGCACTTTATCGAGCATATGCAGTTCAAGGGAACGAAGAAACGCAACGCCTTCGAGGTGTCCGACGCGTTCGACCGTTTGGGTGCGCAGGTCAATGCCTTTACGGGTAAAGACCTTACCTGCTATTATTCCAAATGTACTTCCGACCACACGGCGGAATGTTTTGAAATATTATCCGACCTTTTCTTAAATTCCACCTTTCCCGAAGAGGAAATGGAACGGGAAAAGGGAGTAGTTTGCGAAGAAATCTCTATGAACGAGGACGCGCCCGAGGATTTATGTTTAGACTTGCTTGCCCGCGCGTTTTACGGGAAAGAGAATTACGGCAGAAACATTCTAGGCACGGCAAAGAACGTAAAGGGCTTTACCGTAGCGGATATTCTTGCTTATAAAAAAGCGCGTTATTGCCCCGAAAATATCGTTATTTCCTTTGCGGGTGCAATCGACAGTGCCACGGCGCAAGCACTCGTGGAAGAATATTTCGGCACTTTAACGCAGGGGAAATTTGAAAAGCGAGAACCCAAGCTTACCTTTGCAGGCGAAAGCCTTGTGAAAAAGAAGCCCGTAGAGCAAATGCATATCGCCCTTGCGTATCCCGCCGTTGCCCGTGCGCATGAATTAGAAGACGCAGTCGGGGCAGTAAACGGTATTTTGGGCGGAACAATGAGTTCACGGCTTTTCCAAGAAGTGCGCGAAAAACGCGGACTTGCCTATTCCGTATATTCCTACGTTTCTTCGTATGCGGAGTGCGGTTCGCAAATCATTTACGCGGGCGTAAATCCCGCGCAAAAGCAACAAGCTTACGAGGCGATTTGCGAAGTGATAAAAGATATGAAGAAGAACGGGGTTACGGAAGAGGAGTTTTTGCGTAGCCGAGAGCAGATAAAATCGGGAATGTTTTTCAGTAACGAAAGTACGAATTCTCAAATGCTTCTTTACGGAAAGTATATGCTGTATTTTGATAAGATTTTCAATTTTGAGGAACGCTTAAAGAAAATCAACGCAATGACGCGGGATACGGCGATGAGTGCAATTGAAACCATGTTCGACGAAAGGTATAAAGCCATTGCGCTCATCGGTAATACGAGTAAAAAACTCGAATTATAAAATTATGGAAACGAAGGAAGAAAGAAAAATCGGTTTTGCGCCCGTCTTTGATAAAAACAGTAAAGTATTGATATTAGGAAGTTTCCCGTCGGTTAAAAGCCGTCAAATCGAATTTTACTACGGAAACAAACAAAACCGTTTTTGGAAAATGCTTTGCGGATATTTTAAAGAGGCTATTCCCGAGAGTACGCAAGGCAAAAAGGAATTTTTATACCGCCATGGTATTGCGCTTTGGGATATAGCCGTTTCTTGCGAGATAGAAGGCTCGTCGGACGCCTCGTTAAAAAATGCGGAACTTGCCGATTTAAAAACGGTACTCGATAGAGCCGATATTCAAAAGATACTTTTAAACGGAACGCTTGCATACCGACTGTTTATGACGGCGTATGAAAATATCGGGATACCGTATGAAAAAATGACGTCTACGAGTCCCGCAAACCCGAGATACGACGAGGCGGTATGGCGGAGGGCATTAGATGAAATATTCTGACTTATTATCCCGTTTAAACGAGTATAAAGAAACAACATTTGCTTCTTTTCAGCGTAAGCTTATTCCCACAAATCAGACAATTTTAGGGGTACGCACACCGATAATGCGGAGGATAGCCAAAGAGTACACGGGTTCTCTTGATGAATTGCTTGCTTTTCCCGACGAATATTTTGAAGTTACCTTTATCAAACTGACCGTCGTTTCTGCCTTGCCATACGAAGATTTCGTGAAACATGTGGAGCGTTGTGTTGCTTTGATAGATAATTGGGCGACCTGCGATTGTTTTAAAACGAAAGCGATAAAAAAGCATAAAGCCGAATTTTTACCTGTGCTTGAAAGGATATTTTCTCACGGCGGTGAATTTTTTGAACGCTATGCGCTTATAACGCTGTTGAGCGAGTATATTGAAGAGGAGTATTTGCTCACTATTGAAAGTTATATAACTCGTGCAGATACCAAATCGTACTATATACATATGGCAGTTGCTTGGCTAACCGCGGAAATACTTGTAAAACACTATGAATACGGCGTTCGTCTTTTAAAGAAAGGGGTTTTAGATATTAAAACGCACAACAAAGCGATACAAAAAGCCACTGAAAGTTATCGCCTCACAAACGAAAGAAAAGCGTATTTACGCTCTTTGAAAATAAAAAAACATATAGGATAGAAAATGAACATTTTACAAACGATTACGGAAGAATTCCATTTACAGGCTGCGCACGCAAAAAATATTATCGCATTATTAGACGAGGGGAACACCGTGCCCTTTATCGCTCGATACCGTAAGGAAATGACGGGTAGCTGCGACGATCAGGTGCTTCGTGAATTAAACGATAGATTGACCTATTTACGCAATTTAGAAAAACGGAAAGAAGAGGTGAGCGCGTCTATAACCGAGCAAGGCAAAATGACGGACGAAATCACGACTTTGCTTGCGAGCGCGGTTACTTTGACGGAAGTGGAGGATATCTACCGTCCCTATAAACAAAAACGCAAAACGCGCGCGTCCGTTGCGATTGCCAAGGGCTTACAGCCGTTTGCAGAAAAAATATTAGAACAAGACAAATCGTTGGATATTAAAGCGGAAGCGGAAAAATATCTTTCCGACGAGGTAACAACGGCGCAAGAAGCCATCGACGGCGCAAGGGATATTATTGCGGAAATCGTATCCGACGACGCGGCTACACGGAAAAAACTGCGTAATTACTTCTTCCGCCACGGCGAAATTACCTCGGCTTACGCCAAGGGAAAGGCAGAAGCCGACGAAACGAAAATATATGAAATGTATGCAAAATACAGCGAGCCCGTCGGCGAGATAAAAGGTCATCGTGTGCTTGCGCTCAATCGCGGGGAAAAGGAAGAATTTTTAAAGGTTTCCATAACCGTCGATACCGAGCTGGCAAAGCGCATTACGGCGGCAAATTTCTTAAAGGACGGAGGCGAAAGCTCGAAGCTTGTGCGTGAGGCGGCGGAAGACAGCTATGATAGATTGATTGCTCCCTCGGTAGAACGCGAAGTTCGAACGCAGCTTTTCGAGGACGCCAGCGAACAGGCAATAAAGACCTTTGAGCTCAATTTAAAACCGCTTTTAATGCAACCGCCCGTTAAAGATAAAATCACGATGGGTTGGGACCCTGCTTTCCGCACGGGTTGCAAAATTTGCGTGGTAGACGGTACGGGCAAGGTGCTCGATAAAACGGTGGTATTCCCTACGCCCCCGCAAAATAAAACGGAAGAAGCGAAAACCGTTCTTAAAAAGCTTATCGCAAAACACGGCGTGGAAGTCATTTCCTGCGGTAACGGAACGGCGAGTAAGGAAAGCGAAATCTTTATCGTGGAATTGATTAAAGAAATTAAGGCGGAAACGGGCAGAGAGGTCGCGTACGTGATTGTAAACGAGGCGGGCGCAAGCGTGTATTCTGCCAGCCCGCTCGGCGCGGAAGAATTCCCCGATTACGACGTTACGGCAAGAAGTGCCGTTTCAATTGCGCGCCGTTTGCAAGACCCGCTTGCAGAATTGATTAAAATTGACCCGAAATCCATAGGCGTTGGACAATACCAACACGATATGAACGAAAAACGGCTTGACGGCGCGCTTGCAGGCGTATTGGAAGATTGCGTAAACAGCGTGGGCGTAGACCTAAATACTGCCAGCGTTTCGCTGTTAAAATACGTCGCAGGGCTCAATGTTTCCGTGGCAAAGAATATCGTTGCGTACCGTGAGGAACACGGTAGATTTCAATCGCGAAAGCAGCTTTTAAAAGTCCCCAAATTGGGCGAAAAAGCGTATACGCAATGCGCGGGCTTCCTGCGTATCGACGGCGGTGAAAACGTATTCGATAATACGGCGGTGCACCCCGAAAGCTACGCGAAAGCGGAAAAACTGCTTGGTTTGTTTTCGTATACGAAAGAGGACGTGCGTGCGCGAAGAATTGCGGATTTGCGTCAAAAACTCAAAGTGTACGGGGAAGAGAAAGCCGCAAAAGAAACCAGTTTGGATAGGGAAACGCTTTCCGATATAGTAACCGAGCTTATGAAGCCGGGGCGGGATATCCGCGAGAGTCTGCCCGCGCCCATTTTAAGAAAAGATTTGTTAAGTATTGCCGACTTAAAAGCGGGAATGGAACTGACGGGCACGGTACGGAACGTAGTGGACTTCGGCGCGTTTATTGACATCGGCGTACATCAGGACGGCTTGGTGCACATTTCCGAAATTACGGAAAAATACATTCGCCACCCGTCGGAAGCGTTGAAGGTCGGGCAGGTCGTAACGGTTAGAATAAAAGAGGTCGATTTGAAAAAGAACCGTATTGCTTTGACGATGAAAAAACGCAAAACGGATAATTAGTAAAAAATGCTTGACATTTGGGAATTATTGTATTAAAATAATAAGGTAAGTTTTAAAAACTCAAAATCACGGAGGACATTTGATATGTTAGAGAAAATTCAGGCAATGCTTGCCGAAGCGCTCAATTTACCCTTGGAAAAGGTTGCGCCCGATGCAAAGATCGTTGACGATCTCGGTGCGGATTCCCTTGACGTTGTGGAACTTCTTAGCCGTCTTGAAGACGAATACGGTATTATGATTCCCGATGACGAAGTGGAAAACCTCGTTACGGTTGCCGACGTTGCGAACACGCTTGATAAATTGGTGAAATAATCGTTATGCGAAAAGAGAAAGGCTTGTACAAACGAGCCTTTCTTTTTTATTTTTCGTTGGATTGTTGATTATTTACTCGTTGAAACGATTGCTTAAAAAAATTTTATATGGTATAATTTTCAAGTAGAATAAATTTTGAGGTATAGAAATGTTACAAGTAACGGGTGTTTCTCTGCAATACGGCAGTAAAAAATTGTTTGAGGACGTTAATTTAAAATTCACGAAAGGAAATTGCTACGGTATCATCGGCGCAAACGGCGCAGGCAAATCCACCTTCTTAAAGGTTCTTTCGGGGGAAATCGAACCGCAAAAGGGCTTCGTGTCGTTGGATAAAAACGAGCGTATGTCGGTTTTACAGCAAAACCAAAATATGTACGACAACGAAACGGTGCTCCGTACCGTTATGCTCGGCTATAAACGCCTCGTTGAAATCATGGACGAAAAGGATGCACTGTATGCAAGCCCCGATTTTTCCGAAGAAGACGGTATCCGCGCGGCGGAGCTTGAAAGCGAGTTCGCCGAAATGAACGGCTACGACGCCGAATATCAGGCAGGACAGCTCCTTAACGCGCTCGAAATAGACGAAAGCTTGCATTACGCGCTTATGAGTGAGCTTGACGCGAAACAAAAAGTCCGCGTTTTGTTGGCGCAGGCGTTATTCGGCGACCCCGACGTTTTGCTTTTGGACGAGCCTACGAATAACCTTGACATTAAAACGGTAAGATGGTTGGAAAACTATTTAATGGATTTTGAAAATACGATTATCATCGTATCCCACAACCGTCACTTCCTTAATAAGGTATGTACGAATATCTGCGACGTGGATTTCGGTAAAATCAATATGTACGTCGGCAACTACGATTTCTGGTATCAAACGAGCCAACTGCTTGCCCGTCAGCAAAAGGAACAAAACAAAAAGGCGGAACAACGCGCAAAAGAATTGCAGGAATTTATCGCACGCTTTGCGGCGAACGCTTCCAAATCCCGTCAGGCAACTTCTCGTAAAAAAGAACTTGAAAAGCTTACTATTAACGATTTTAAGCCGTCCTTGCGTAAATATCCCTATATCGATTTCAAATTTGAAAAGGATATCGGGAACGATATTTTAATCGTAGAGGACCTCACGAAAGAGGGGTATTTTAAAAATCTTTCCTTTACCGTTCAAAGAAACGAAAAAATCGGTATCGTATCGGATAAAAGCACCACGCTTACGATGCTTTACGATATTCTTATCGGCAAGGAACAGCCCGACAACGGTACGGTTAAATGGGGTAAGACGATTTCCGTTTCCTACTTCCCGCAAAATAATAACGAATTTTTCCAAAACTGCGAATTGAACCTCGTAGAATGGCTTTCGCAATTTTCTTCCGACCATTACGAGGAATATTTACGCGGTTGGCTGGGCAGAATGTTATTCTCGGGCGAAGAAGCACTGAAAAAAGCAAAAGTCCTTTCCGGCGGCGAAAAGGTACGCTGTATGCTTGCCAAAATGATGCTGGAAGGCAGTAATTTCCTTATTTTCGACGAGCCGACCAACCACCTCGACCTGGAATCCATTACAGCACTTAACAACGGTTTAAGCAACTATCGCGGTTGTATGCTCCTTACTTCGCACGACCAAGAATTGATGAACACCGTTGCCAACCGTATTATTGAAATTAACGAAACAAAAACTTATGATCGTCAAGTTACTTACGACGAATATATTGATGAAACTACCTGATAAAAGGTGTTTTCGACAAATTTCGACACACTTCTACATTATTGGACACTAATTTCAAATAATAAAGTAATTATTTAAAAAATACAAAAAATATTGCAAAAAATTGCTTTACAGATCGCGATTTTTGTTATATAATGTTTTTATAACCACTGAGGTGACAAAAATATTATAACAAAAGGAGCGATTTTTTTATGAAATCAAAATCAGTAATTTTACTGGAATCGAATGCAGCGGTATTAGGGCAATTAGAAACGGCGTTAAGGGAAAGCAATGATTTTACACTTTTGCATGCAGGGGACGACGGGGATAAGGGCATAAGCGTATTATTGAACGAAAAGCCCGATCTTGTAATCGTAGGGACGTTTATTAAAGGCACGGACGGCTTTGGCGTGATTCGAACCACGCGCAAGACTTGGCCTGATACGAAAATCGTTGCGGTAGGTATGCCGAACGACGAATTGATTGAAAGGGCGTTGGCGGAGGGGGTTTCCTATTATCTTGTGAAACCGTTTTCCGTACCGAACGCAATCGAGCGTTTCCGAGAAATTGTAAAGGATAAAGCGGAGCATATACAAGAAAGCGCCGTCAACAAACGCAGACCTGTAACCGTGGAAGAAAAGATTAGTGAAATTTTTATATCTATCGGGATTCCGCCGCATATAAAAGGATACGGATATTTGCGCGAGGGGATTAAAATGACGATTGAGCGTCCGTACGTAATAAATAGCGTTACGAAAGAGCTTTATCCGTCTATTGCCAAGAAATTTTCCACTTCGGCAAGTAAGGTCGAACGCGCCATTCGGCACGCCATAGAGGTCGCTTGGAACAGAGGTCTTATCGACGCAATTAACGCCATTTTCGGCGCAAGAATTTATTTGGGTACGGAGAAGCCCACGAACAGTGAATTTATCGCGCTCGTTGCCGATAAACTGATTTTAGAGAGTATGGTGTAAAGCCGCAATACATAAAACGTAAGTATCCCCCCACTTTTAGTGGGGGGATACTTACGTTATCTATCTTACTTGTCTTTTTTGTCTTCGGTTGCATTTACTGGGTTGTTCGACCAAGTGCGGAACAGGGACAAAATAGGCAGGATTACACCGCCGAGAATATTGCCCGCCACGCAGACCAACAAATAAAGCACCGCTTTGCCCGAAAAGCCTAAAAAGAAGAAGTACAGCGTGTTCGCGACCGAGTGATCGAATCCGCAAAAGGCAAATACGACGATCGGGAACATAACCCCTACGGTAGTGGAAAGTCCTTTGCGGGGCGCGTAATTGACTGCGCCTATCGAAAGGGTTATCAAAAATCCGCAAAGGATAGAAGAAGAAAGCGCTTTCAAGCCCCAAAGCTCCGCGTTGAGCTTTACGGACATCATTTGTTGCGCCTGCGGTACTACGCTGTCAGCCAAGGGGGAATAGTAAACGAGCAGGGCGGTAAAGAGAACGCCGAGCATATTCCCTAAAAAGCAAACGGGCAGTTTCCATAAATTCTTTGCACCCATTTCGGGAATATCGGAAATCAAGCCGGTAAACAGCTTCATTTCAAACATAACGATCGCAAGGATACCCAGCGAGAAGAGCATTGAGCCGATGAGCTTGCCCCAAGTGCCGAACAGGTTAAGCGATAACAAAAACGCCGTACCGCCGATACCGATCATTACGCCCGAGCAAAAGGACATCAGGCAAAAGGACGCAAATTGTGCTTTGGTTAATTTTTCAAAAGATTTCATAATCGTGCCTCTTTGGTGCGGAATACGCAATCCACACCTATATGATTATAATGCAAACGAAAAAAAATTGCAAGCCAAAATCCAAATTTTTTATAAGAGTTTAGAAAAAAAATTAAGAAAAGAAAAATACTTGCATTTTTTTTGTGAAACGGATATAATGAAACAAAAGAAATTTCTTCGAGGTAACAATGAGAAAAATCATACTTATTCCCGATTCCTTTAAAGGCACCCTTTCGTCCACGCAAATTTGCGCGATTGCCAAAGAAAAAATATCCGTGTTCTATCCCGAAGCGGAAGTCGTTTCCGTACCCGTCGCCGACGGGGGCGAGGGCAGCGTCGATTGCTTTTTGTCCGCACTTAATGGCGAAAAGATATTCGTAGACTGCCGAGGTCCGTATATGGAAACGGTAAAGGGCTTTTACGGCTATATCCCGCAAAACGCCACTGCGGTCGTGGAGATGGCTGCCGCGGCGGGCTTGCCTATGGTGGAGAATAGAAAAAATCCGCTTGCCACTACCACCTACGGCGTGGGCGAGCTGATTTTACGCGCGGCGGAAAAGGGCGCGAAGCGCATTATCGTCGGTTTGGGCGGGTCTTGTAGCAACGATTTCGGCTGCGGTGCGGCGTGCGCTTGCGGGGTTCGCTTTTACGATAAGGCGGGAAAGGAGTTCATTCCCGTCGGAGGTACTTTGTGCGAGATTGAAAAAATCGACCTTTCGCTCCGTTCGCCTGTGCTTGACGGGGTGGAAATCGTAACGATGTGCGACATTGACAATCCGCCTTACGGCGAAACGGGCGCGGCGGTCGTTTTTGCTCCGCAAAAAGGAGCGGATAAACAAGCTGTGGCGTTGTTAGACGAGGGTGTGAAACACCTTTGCGAAGTGATTAAGCGCGAGTTAAAGACGGATATATCCACGCTGAAAGGCGGCGGTGCGGCTGGCGCGATGGGAGCGGGTATGGCGGTGTTTTTCCGCTCGGAGCTGAAAATGGGTATCAACGCCGTATTGGAAACGGTGGGGTTTGCGGAAATGATAAAAGACGCGGATTTGATTTTTACGGGCGAGGGCAAGATAGATTCGCAGAGCTTGCGCGGTAAGGTGGTTATCGGTGTGGCGAAGGAAGCGAAAAAGGCGGTCGTGCCCGTGGTGGCAATCGTCGGCGGTTCGGACGGAGATATGACGGAAGCGTACGAAGCGGGGGTTACCGCAATCGTGCCTATCAACCGTCTACCGCAGGATTTTTCGGTGAGCCGTTACCAAAGCGAAGAAAATTTGGCGTTTACGGTGGAGAACGTTTTAAGGTTATTAAAGGGAAGCAAAAAGAACGCTTAACGGCGTTCTTTTTCGTTTCACGGATTTTGTTTCCGCCGTCATTTGTACAAGTGGGCATATGTACCAACAAAAAAAGAAGGGTTGCGAGTGTTGATTGTATTAAAAAGGGGCGGGAACAAAAATTTTTCTTAAAGACGAAGAAAACTGCGTTCGTTCGGTTGCGTTTTTTTAAAAGTTTTGTTATAATAGTAAAGAGGGAAAGTGGAAGAGGCGAATTTACGAGAGAAAGCGACGGAAGGAAACGCCAATGAAATACTTGCGTAAAAAGAAAAAACTTTGTTTTTCGCGCGGTGGCGCTATTAGACCGCACACGCCCTTTTTCGGGGTAAAAGCGCGCTTTTTACACCCAAAAAACGATTGATCGCAATAGGTGCAACGATACAGTTGCACCTATTCGTTTTTGAAAAGGAGAGAGATTTTTATGAGTAAAGTAGGCATTTTAATGGGCAGTAAATCGGATTTCGAGGTGGTAAAACCTGCGGTTTCCATGTTAAAGAAATTCGGTGTGGAAACGGAAGTGCGCGTCATTTCGGCGCACCGTACTCCCGACGAAGCGCATGAGTTTGCGGCGACGGCAAGAGAAAAGGGTATGGAAGTTTTGATTTGTGCGGCGGGCAAAGCGGCGCACCTTGGCGGTGTGATTGCCGCGCTTACCACGCTCCCCGTTATCGGACTTCCCGTTAAGACGGATATGATGGGCGGTTTGGACAGCTTGCTTTCTATCGTGCAGATGCCCTCGGGGATTCCCGTGGCGACGGTAGGCGTCAACGGTGGCGAGAACGCAGGGCTGTTGGCGTTGCAGATTTTGGGTATCAAGTATCCGGAAATCGAAAAGCAGCTTGCGGCGTATAAGACGGCGATGAAAGACAAAATCAACGCCGACGATAAGGCGTTGCAGGAAATGCTTTAATCAATAAAAAAGAAAAAATTTTAATTTGGAGATAAATACAATGGAAAAGAAAGAACAACTTTACGAAGGCAAAGCAAAAAAGGTATACGCAACGGATAATCAAGATTTAGTTATCGTATCGTACAAGGACGACGCAACGGCGTTCAACGGCTTAAAAAAGGGCACGATTGAGGGCAAGGGCGTTATCAATAACAAAATGAGCAACTTCCTTATGCAGATTTTGGAAAAAGAGGGCGTCAAAACGCATTTCGTGGAAGAATTGTCCGACAGAGAAACGCTTGTGAAAAAGGTTAAAATTCTTCCCCTTGAAGTCATTATCCGTAACATTTCCGCCGGCTCGTTTGCAAAGCACTACGGCGTGGCAGAGGGTATCGTTTTTGCGGAACCCACCATTGAGTTTTCCTATAAGAACGACGATTTGGGCGACCCGCTCCTCAACGAGTACCACGCGCTTGCATTAGGGCTTGCTACCAAGGACGAGATTGCGCTTGTGAAATCTATGGCGTTCAAAATCAACGAAGTGATGAAGGCGTATTTTAAAAAGCTCAACGTTACCCTCGTAGACTTCAAAATTGAATTTGGTAAAACCTCTGACGGCACGATCGTTTTGGCGGACGAGATTTCCCCCGACACCTGCCGTTTCTGGGATTCGACGACGGGCGAAAAGTTGGATAAAGACCGTTTCAGAAGAGATTTGGGCGGTGTAGAAGGCGCTTATCAGGAAATGATGAGAAGATTGATGGGAGAATAATATATGGCTGTATTCGGTGTTTTCGGAACGAAAACGGAAAACGTGGCTTCCAGTGCTTACTACGGGTTATACGCGTTACAACACAGAGGTCAAGCCAGCACGGGTATCGTGGTCAACGACGACGGCGTGTTTCATTCGTATAAGGATTCGGGGCTCGTGAACGAGGTGTTTACTCCGCGGATTCTCGAATCGCTCGGCACGGGGCAAATGGCGCTCGGAAACGTGCGTTACGGCACGAGCGCAACGAAGGACAGAATCAACGCAGAGCCCATGCTCGTCAATCACATCAAGGGCAGACTTGCAATCTCCCACGACGGTGCGCTCGTCAACTATGCCGAGCTTCGTAAAGAACTGGAATTAGAAGGCGCGATATTCCACACGAGCAACGACGTGGAAGTAATTGCGTATATGATTACGAAAGCCCGTCTTACCGCGCCGTCTACCGAAGACGCGATAAGCAAGGCGATGGAGCGTATTAAGGGCGGTTATGCGCTCGTTGTAATGTCCCCGCAAAAACTGATTGCGGCACGCGACGAGAACGGTTTACACCCCCTTTGCTACGGTATTCGCGACGACGGCGAATACGTCGTGGCAAGCGAATCGTGTGCACTCAATACCGTGGGCGCAAGCTTTGTCAGAGAATTAGATCCGGGCGAAATCGTTGTATTTTCCAAAGAGGGACTTCGGAGCATACGCGAGCATTGCGATAAAAAGCCTGAAAGACTGTGCGTGTTCGAATATTTGTATACGGCGCGTCCTGATTCGGTCATCGACGGTTGTTCGGTGCATTTAGCGAGAAAGCGCGCGGGCGCGTTTCTTGCAAAGGCGCATCCCGTAGAAGCGGACGTCGTTATCGGCGCACCCGATTCGGGTATCGACGCGGCGATAGGGTATGCGGAAGAGTCGGGGATTCCCTACGGCTTGGGCTTGATTAAAAATAAATATATCGGCAGAACGTTCATTGATCCCGGTCAAAACGTGCGCGAGGACAAGGTAAAAATCAAGCTGAATCCCGTTGTGGAAACGGTTAAAAATAAACGGGTCGTGTTGGTGGACGATTCTATCGTTCGCGGAACAACCTGTACGCGCGTAGTAAAATTGTTACGCGACGCGGGCGCAAAGGAAATCCATATCCGTTCGTCCGCACCTGAATTTTTAAACCCTTGCTATTACGGTACGGACATAGGGTCAAGGGACGAGCTGATTGCCTGTAAGTATTCCGCAAAGGAAATGGCAAAGCTGTTCGGGGCGGATTCGGTGGGCTTTTTGCCGATAGAGGACGTAACGAAGCTGGGCGCGTCAGGTACTTGCCAAGGATATTGCAAGGCGTGCTTCGACGGGGTATATCCCACTGAATTGCCGAAGGATAACGGCGAGAGTAAATACGATTATAAAATATCCGAAAATAAAAAATAATTTGGAGAAAAAGATAAAATGGCGATTTCTTACAAAGACAGCGGCGTAGACGTAACGAGAGGTTATAAAGCCGTAGAGCTTATGAAAAAACACGTAAAATCCACCTATAACGCAAACGTGATCGGCGATCTCGGTTCGTTCGGCGGGTTCTATTCGATTGCGGGCGAGAAACTGGAAGAGCCCGTATTGGTTGCAGGCACGGACGGCGTAGGCACGAAGCTGAAATACGCGTTCCTGCTTGAAAAGCACGATACCATCGGTATCGATGCCGTGGCAATGTGCGTAAACGATATCGTGTGCCAAGGCGCAAAACCTTTATTCTTCCTCGATTATTACGCTTGCGGAAGATTATACCCCGAAGCGGAATCGGAAGTAGTAAAGGGTATCGCGGAAGGCTGCCGTCAGGCAGGCTGTGCGCTTATTGGCGGTGAAACGGCGGAAATGCCCGGTTTCTATCCCGACGGCGAATACGATCTTGCGGGCTTTGCCGTAGGTATCGTGGATAAGAAAAAAGTTATCAACGGAAAAAATATCGTTCCCGGCGACGTTCTTATCGGTTTGAAGTCGACGGGCGTACATTCGAACGGTTATTCGCTCGTTCGTAAGCTGTTTGGCGACGAGGATAAGGCGGCGCTTGAAAAGTATGACGAGCAGCTTGGCGCAACGGCGGCGGAAGTGTTGTTGAAGCCTACGAAAATTTACGTAAAGAGTATCCTTTCGCTTATCGAAAAGGTAGAAGTAAAGGGTATCGCACATATCACGGGCGGCGGCTTTATCGAGAATATTCCCCGTATTCTGCCCGAGGGTGTTGCGGCGGAGATTGAGAAAAACTCGTACGAAGTACCCGCAGTGTTCAAGGTAATGCAACAGCGCGCAGGAATTACCGACGAACAAATTTACAATACCTTTAATATGGGTATCGGTATGGTGGTATGCGTTGCGCCCGAAAACGCAGACAAGGCAATCGAAAGCCTTAAAGCAACGGGCGAAGACGTCGTTGTCATCGGTAAGACCGTAGCAGGTAAAGGCGTTATTCTGAAATGAAAAAAATAGCGGTATTCGCGTCGGGCGGCGGTACGGATTTTCAGTCCGTGATCGACGCGAACGAAAGAGAACAATTTTGCGAGATCGCGTATCTGGTGGCGTCCAAGCCGAATATCGGCGCGATCGCGCGGGCGGAAAAGCACGGTATTCAAACGCTTGTATATGAAAAGACAGCGTTTGAAAGCAAGGACAGCTTTTATGCGTTCGTGGCGAACGAGTTGAAAAAAGCGGGCGTGGAATATATCGTTTTGGCAGGTTGGCTGTCCGTCGTTCCCGCAAGCTTTATAAATGCGTTTGAGGATAGAATTATCAATATCCACCCCTCTCTTATCCCTGCGTTTTGCGGTATGGGGTATTACGGCTTGAAAGTCCACGAGGCGGCGATAAACTACGGTGTGAAGCTGAGCGGTGCGACGGTACATTTCGTGTCGGCAGACGTGGACGGCGGGGCAATCATTATGCAACGCGCGGTGGAAGTGAAGTCCGACGATACGCCCGAATCTTTACAGGCTCGGATTTTAAAGGAAGAACATAAAATGCTCCCCCTTTGCGTAAAGCTACTTTGCGAGGGTAAAGTGGTAAAGGCGGGCAGGACGGTAAGCATTACCGATTAAAGGCAAGAAAACAGACGGAGAACGAGAAATATGAACGTTTTAGTGATAGGCAACGGCGGTAGAGAGCACGCAATCGTGCAGGCACTCAAAAAATCGCCCAAGGTTGATAAAATTTACGCAATGAAAGGGAATGCGGGTATCGGCGAGCTTGCCGAGCTCGTCAACGTGGATTATTGCGATATCAAGGCGGTCGGCGAATGGGTGGACAGCCACAAGGAAATTGATTACACGGTGATTGCGCCCGATGATCCGCTTGCTTTGGGGCTTGCGGATGAGCTGGAAAGCCGCGGACACCGCGTATTCGGACCGCGCAAAAACGCCGCTATCATTGAAGCGAGCAAAGCGTTCTCCAAAGAACTTATGAAAAAATACAATATTCCCACGGCGAAGTACGAAACCTTTTCCGATTACGGGGAAGCGAAAAAGTACGTGGAAACGTGCGATATTCCCGTGGTATTGAAAGCGGACGGGCTTGCGCTTGGCAAGGGCGTGTTGATTTGCAAAACGCGCGAGGAAGCGTTGGACGGCTTAAAAGAAATGATGCTCGATAAAAAATTCGGCTCGGCGGGGAATAAGGTTGTCGTAGAAGAATTTTTAGAGGGGCCCGAAGTGTCCGCGCTTGCGTTTACCGACGGCAAGACGATAAAGCCTATGATTACGAGCTGCGACCATAAGCGCGCGTACGATCACGACGAGGGATTGAATACAGGCGGTATGGGTACGTTTGCCCCCGCGACCTTCTACGGCGAAAAGACGGCGAAAGAGGTTATGGAAAAGATAATGCTCCCCACCATGTACGCGATGAACGCGGAAGGGCGCACCTTTAAAGGGGTTCTGTATTTCGGTCTGATGAAGGCAAAAGACGGTATGAAAGTGATTGAATACAATTCCCGTTTCGGCGACCCTGAAACGCAGGTTATATTGCCGATGTTAAAGACCGACCTTATGGAAATCTTCGAAGCGGTAACGGACGAACGGCTTGCGGATATAGATATTCAATGGGAAACGGGCGCGTGCGTATGCGTGGTACTCGCAAGCGGCGGTTATCCTGAGTCTTACGAAAAGGGCAAGGAAATTACAATCGGTTGCTTGGACGAGGGAGTAACCCTGTGTCACGCAGGCACGGCGAAAAAGGACAATAAGCTGGTAACGAGCGGGGGCAGAGTTCTGGGCGTTTGTGCCAAGGGCGAAAGCTTGGAAGAAGCGAGAAAGAAAGCGTATAAAAACGTAGAAAAGATTTGCTTTGAAAAGATGCATTACCGCAAGGATATCGGCATTAAGTATAGAGATATTGAAAGAGAGTGAGAAAGAATATGATTTACAGAATTTTCGTGGAAAAGAAAGATAACGTACAGGCGAGAAAGGAACAGGCGGACATTAAGACCCTGCTCAATATCGACGCGGAAGATTTCCGTTTGGTGCTCCGTTACGACGTGGAAGGATTGAGCGAGGCGGAATTGAAAGCCGCGCTCGGCACGGTATTCTCCGAGCCGCCCGTAGACGACGTGTATTTGGAGAATTTAGAAATTCCCGCAGGCTATAAAGCGTTTGCGGTTAGCTATCTGACAGGGCAGTACGACCAACGCGCGGACAGCGCGGCGCAGTGCGTACAGCTTTTGACGAAGAAATCCCGTCCTATGGTCAAATGCGCAAGAGTGTATATGGCGAAAGGGGTAACGGATAGCGAGCTGGAAGCAATCAAAAAGCATATCATTAACCCTGTGGAGAGTGAAGAAGTTGGGTTTGAAAAGCCCGAAACACTCGTACGCGAAACGGTAGAGGGCGCGCCGATTCAAGAAGTGGAAGGCTTTATCGCGATGTCCGACGACGAAATCAAAGCGTATCATAAGAACGTCGGGTTTGCTATGAGCGCGCTCGATTTGGCGTTCGTTCGCGATTATTTCAAGAGCGAAAAACGTAATCCCACGGAAACGGAATTGAAAGTAATTGATACGTACTGGTCCGACCACTGCCGTCACACGACCTTTGCGACCGAGCTGAAAAATATCAAGATTACCTCGGAAAACAAGACGATTGAAAAGGCGTATCATTTATACGAGGATTTATATAAAGAACTCAGCGGCAACCGTCCCGATAAATATCCCTGTCTTATGGACTTGGCAACGATTGCGGCAAAGAAGCTGAAAAAGGACGGAAAGCTTGACAATCTTGATATTTCCGACGAAATCAACGCTTGTTCCATTCAAATCGAAGCGGAAATCGACGGCAAGAAAGAGCAATACCTCGTTATGTTCAAAAACGAAACGCATAACCACCCGACGGAAATTGAGCCGTTCGGCGGTGCGGCGACCTGCTTGGGCGGCGCGATCCGCGATCCTTTGAGCGGTAGAACGTACGTATATCAAGCGATGCGTGTAACGGGTGCGTCCGACCCCAGAGAGAAATTAGAGGACACGCTTGCGGGAAAACTTCCCCAACGCGCTATTACCCAACGCGCGGCGGCGGGCTTCTCGTCCTACGGTAACCAAATCGGTCTTGCGACGGGTATCGTAGACGAAGTGTATCACGAGGGATATAAAGCAAAACGCCTTGAAACGGGATTCGTTGTCGGCGGTGCGAGAAAGGAAATGGTTTACCGCGAAGCACCCAAGGCAGGCGACGTTATCGTGCTCCTCGGCGGGGAAACGGGCCGCGACGGTTGCGGCGGTGCAACGGGTTCTTCGAAAGCGCACGACGCACATTCGGTGGAAACCTGTGGTGCGGAGGTGCAAAAGGGTAACGCGCTTACCGAGAGAAAATTGCAACGCCTTTTCTTGAATAAGGAAGCGACGAGAAAGATTAAGAAATGTAACGACTTCGGGGCAGGCGGTGTTTCGGTTGCCATCGGCGAGCTTGCGGACGGGTTGGATATCGACCTTGACAAAGTGCCCAAGAAATACGAGGGCTTAAACGGTACGGAGCTTGCGATTTCCGAATCGCAGGAGCGTATGGCTGTGGTTGTAGATAAAAAGGACGTTGAAGCGTTCATTGCGCTTGCGGCGGAAGAGAACCTTGCGGCAACGCCCGTTGCGGTCGTAACGGACACGGGCAGAATGAAAATGTACTTAAAGGGCAAGGCAATCGTGGATATTTCTCGCGAATTCCTTAACACCAACGGCGTGAAGCAGGAAGCGGAAGTGGAGATTCACGACAATAAGACGGAATGGTTCGCGAAAAAGCAAGGCGTGTCGTTTACGGAAACGACGGGCAAGGTGCTTTCCGATTTGAACGTATGCGCTAAGAAAGGTTTGTCGGAAACCTTCGACTCGACCATCGGTGCAAGAACGGTGTATATGCCTTGGGGCGGTAAGACACAACGCACGCCCGCGATTGCGATGGCGGCAAAGATTTGCGGGGGAGAAACGGACGTTTGTACCGTTTCCGCATACGGGTATTCGCCCTATCTTATGGAAACGAGCCCGTTCGTCGGCGCGGTGTATTCTATCACGGCTTCCGTGGCAAAGGTCGTGGCGACGGGCGCGAAATACAGCGATATCCGTTTGACCTTGCAGGAATTCTTCCAAAGAATGACGGGCGAAGCGAAAGTATGGGGTGTTCCCGCTTCCGCACTCCTTGGCGCAGTGTACGCGCAAATGGGCTTGGGGCTTGGCGCGATCGGCGGTAAGGACAGTATGAGCGGTACTTTCGAGAGTATCCACGTACCGCCTACGCTGATTTCGTTTGCGCTTGCGCCTGCCAAGGCAAGCAAGCTGATTACGAACGTTTTGAAGGGCGGAGAGAAATTGTATCATATTCCCACCCCCAAGGACGAAAACAGCGTGCCCGATTTCGATAAATTGAAAAAGATTTACGAGGCGGTTTACGAGAATATCGAAAACGGCAATATCAAGTTCGCAACGGTCGCGGAAAACGGCGGCGTCGGGGCGGCGGTTATTAAGTCCGCACTCGGCAATAGCGTAGGCGTAAACTTCGAAATGACCGCAGATGAATTATATACGGAAGCGTACGGCGATTTAATCGTTTCACTTAACGACGAAAGCGCGTTCTGCTCCAAGATTGAGAAGAAATGCATAGGGCAGGTATGCGGCGACGCGTTCGTTTGCGGTAACGAATGCGTGGCGGTTGAAGCGGCGGCAAGCGCGTATATAGAGCCTTTGGAAAGCGTATTCGCAACCACCGCGCCCGCAGAGGGCAAAGCGGAAGCTTGCGATTATACGGCGGGCGCAAAGTATACGAATATCGCGACGAAAAAAGCGAAACCGCGCGTGTTTATCCCCGTATTCCCCGGTACGAACTGTGAACTGGATACGGCGAGAAAATTCATTCTTGCCGGTGCGGAAGTGGAAACGGTCGTGGTAAGAAACCGCAGTGCGCAGGACATCGAAGAAAGCGTAGAGCGTATCGTAAAAGCAATCAAGAACGCAAATATCGTAGCGTTCCCCGGCGGGTTCTCGGGTGGTGACGAACCGGACGGAAGCGGTAAGTTTATCGCAACGACTTTCCGTAACCCGTATATTGCGGAGCAGCTTGAAGAATTGCTTAATAATCGCGACGGCTTGGCACTCGGTATTTGTAACGGCTTCCAAGCACTGATTAAGTTGGGACTTGTACCTTACGGTCACGTAAAGGAAATGACGGCGGATTCGCCCACACTTACCTTTAATAATATCTCCCGTCACGTATCGACGATAGTGGACGTGCGTGTAGCTTCGAACCTGTCGCCTTGGCTGTCCGCTTGTAAGGTTGGCGAGGTATACAAAGTGCCCGTATCGCACGGCGAGGGTAAAATCGTTGCACCCGCAGCGGCACTCGAAGAAATGAAAAAGAACGGTCAAATCGCAACGCAGTACGCCGACTTGAACGGTAACGCGACGATGGTATCGCCGTTCAACCCCAACGGCTCTACTTGGGCAATCGAGGGTATCACTTCCCCCGACGGCAGAGTGCTCGGTAAAATGGGACATAGCGAACGTATCGGCGACAACCTGTATAAGAATATAGACGGTAACTTCGATATGAAGATATTTGAAAGCGGCGTGAAGTACTTTCAGTAATTAGAAATGCAAGCGTTGCTTGCGCAAAAATATATGGATAAGGGAAAAAGATGATAGACTTTCATACGCACATACTACCGAATATCGACGACGGGGCAAGCTCCGTCAGCGTTTCGCAACAGCTCCTTGCGATGGAAGCGGAGCAGGGAGTGACGGAAGTCGTATTCACCCCGCATTATTACGGGAAGCGTACGGCGTCCGAATTCCTCGCTTTGCGAGAAAACGCCGTCGATCAAATTCGTGTTTTTATGCCTGATGGAATGAAATTCCGCGCGGGCGCGGAAGTGCATCTGACGGGCATTAACGACCCTACGGACGAGGCACTTTGTGAGCTTGCAATAGAGGGCACGAAATGCGTTTTGGTGGAATTTCCGTTTTCTTCGGCTTGGTCGGATAGACTGCTCGAACGGGTAAGCGCGTTTATTGCGGATACGGGCTATACCCCCATTCTCGCGCACGCGGAACGCTACGCACAGGCTTTGAATACGCCGTCCGTTATTTTCGAGCTCGTTCGTATGGGTTGCTTGATACAGCTCAATACGCGGGCGTTTACGGAAAAGAGTACGCGTAGGTTTGCCTTTGCGCTTTTAAAGCACGGCTTGGTGCATTGTATCGGCACGGACGCGCACGACACGGAAAACCGCACACCCGATTACCTTTCGGCGGAACGGGCGGTTTTGAAAGCAGGTTTTGAGGCAGAATGGACGGAATTGCAGTGGTGTATGCGTATGGTACTCGCGGGCGAGGCTGTGCGAAAACCGTTCAGTCCCGTAAAAAAATTCGGTAAATTCTATTTTTGAGTTTGAAAGAATAAAAACGCGTTTATAATAAAGTAAGACAAACGAAGCTTGTATAAGCTTGGTAAATATAAAAATAGGAGATAAGAAAAATGGCTAAAATTACGGCAGATACCTTAATTGCGGAATGCTTGCAAATCAATCCCAACGCACCTGAAATTTTAATGGCGGCGGGTATGCATTGTTTCGGCTGCGCGATGGCGCACGGCGAAACGGTTGCGGAGGCGGTAGCGGTACACGGCGAAGACCTCGACGCATTGCTTGCAAAGCTGAACGAAGGTTTAGAGGACTAAAAAGAGAAAAAGTGCGGAAAACCCGCACTTTTTTCATATAGAAAAGGAAAAAGAGCCAAAAAAGAAAAAAGGAAAAAATTTTTTGAAGATAGGCATAAAAGCAGTTGCAATTCCAAAAAAAATGTGATATACTACATAAGCAAAATGCGTGACGGCCTTATGGTCAAGCGGTTAAGACGACGCCCTCTCACGGCGTAAACTCGGGT
>JAZNDR010000039.1:0-43298 GCA_045588185.1 Candidatus Scatosoma sp.
TCCTACGTTAAGAGATTTTCTCTCGCCCGTTTCCTTTTCGTCCGCTTCTACCACGCGCGCTTTATGGCGCACGCACGCTTCGATTAAGGTCGTGAGGAATTTAAGCTCCGTCAAATCCCCCTCGCGATTTTCGAGAATATCGAAAATTTCTCCGCTGAGCGCGGCGTATTTGACGATTTCGCCCAACCCGCATTTTATCTCGCGCGGGGGCAGGGTTTTCAAAAAGCTGGGTGCGATAAGCA
Source organism: Candidatus Scatosoma sp. (assembly GCA_045588185.1). Taxonomy (GTDB): domain Bacteria; phylum Bacillota; class Clostridia; order Christensenellales; family Borkfalkiaceae; genus Scatosoma. The sequence goes on from JAZNDR010000039.1 coordinate 243, forward strand.
CTTCTTGCGGTTGATAGAACGCGCCGACCACGTTTTTCACACCGCCAAGATCCACCGCCGTTTTCCCGCCCACACTGCTATCCACTTGGGAAAGAAGCGTCGTGGGTATCTGTACGCAAGAAATTCCGCGCATATACAGTGCCGCCGCAAGTCCGCCGATATCGCCGACCACACCGCCGCCCACGGCAAACAGCCGAGAGGTACGGTGTAAGCCCGCTTTGGTGATTGCGCTCAATATTTCATAGAGGGACTGAAAATTTTTATTTTCTTCCCCTGCGGGGAGAATAAAAATTTCCGTTTCCGCAAAGTATTTTTCAAAAAATGCAGGGTACAGCTTATAGACGTTGCTATCCGTCAAAACGAAATTCTTTTGCCCCGCCGTCAACGCGGGCAAACGGCTTTCTATCGCTTCGTCCCCGATATAGATTATCCCCGACATCGTGGGAGTGTTTACCGTAATTTCACACATTTTTTTAAGGCAAGCGGTTGTACCGCTCCGTTACCTCCCGCATGGTATCCCCGCCGAGGCGTTCGCTTACGACGTCTGCAAGCACCTGCGCCGTTACCGCCTCCGCTATAATCATCAGCGCGAAAATCGCGCAAACGTCGCTACGCTCCGAAGCCGCCGTTACCCGTTCTTTCGTCAGATAATCAACGGTGTTTAAACCTCTCATAAGCGTGGGAATCGGTTTCATCGCCACGCGAAGCACTATCTCTTCGCCGTTGGACATACCGCCCTCGATACCGCCCGCGCGGTTGGTTTCCCGATAAAAGCCCTGTTCTTCCGTATACGAAATTTCGTCGTGAATATCCTTACCGCTCGTCGTACCGACGGCAAAGCCCGCGCCCACTTCTACGCCCTTGATAGCCTGAATACTCATAAGCCCTTGCGCCAAGCGCGCGTCTAACTTTTCCGCATAGGTCATCATACTTCCGAACCCGCTCTTTAAGCCTTTTACTCGAATTTCCACGATACCGCCCGCCGTGTCGCCCTCTTTCTTGGCTTTGGTAATCCGTTCTTTGGCAAGTGCTTCCGCTTGCTTGTCCAGCATACCCACTTCGGTAGTTTTCGATTGTTTCAGTTCGTCAAACGAGTAACTGCCCGTATCTTTCACACCGCAAATCTCTTTCACATACCCACCTATCTCGACACCGAGCGCAGACAGGTACTGTTTATAAACGCCGCCCGCGGCAACGCGGATCGCCGTTTCACGCGCGGAAGCGCGCTCTAAAATATTGCGCGCGTCCTCTTGTTCGAATTTGATAACGCCCGTAAGGTCGGCGTGCCCGGGGCGCACTTTCGTTACGCGCTTTTTCAGCATAACCGCCTCGTCGCAAGCCCCGTCCGACATACAAGTTGACCAGTTCGCGTAGTCTTTGTTAAAAATACAAAGAGTAACGGGACTGCCCAGTGTTTCGCCGTTTCTTACCCCCGTCAATATCTCCGCGCGGTCGCGTTCTATCTTTTGGCGCGCGCCGCGGCCGAACCCGCTTTGGCGCAAAGCAAGATCTTCGCTTATCTTATCCAAATCAATTTTCAAGTGCGCGGGTAAACCCTCGATAATCGCCACGAGCGCTTTGCCATGCGATTCCCCCGCCGTCGTCAATCTCATAGAACCTCTCCTTTATTCTCCTGCCGTAAACAAAAATTCCCCGCCGATATAATCGACCGTAACCCGTTTACCGTTTTGCACTCTGCCGAGCAAAATTTCTTCGGAAAGTCTATCCTCGATACGCCGTCTTACCACCCGTTTCAACGGTCTTGCGCCGTACTGCGGATCGTACCCCTCTTCCACGAGCGACGAAAGCGCCCGTTCGGTAACCGAAAGCGTAATACCCCGTTGCTCTAAAAGGCGTTTTGCCAAGCCCTCGACGAGCTTTCCGCAAATTTGCTTGCAATCGTTTTCGGTCAATCTATGGAATACGATAACGTCGTCTAATCGGTTTAAAAATTCAGGTCGGAATTTTTCCTTTAACGCTTTCGTAATATTTTCTTTCATCGCGTCGTACTGCTTTTCGTCCGCGCCGTCGCGTTCCCCGCGCCCGTCGTTTCCAAACCCGTACACGCCCGTCCTCGCGCTTTCCGCTACCGCCGCACCGACGTTAGAGGTTAAAATAATTACCGCGTTTTTAAAGCTTACCGTTCTGCCCTTGCTGTCCGTCAAACGCCCGTCGTCGAGTATTTGCAACAGCAAATTAAACACGTCGGGGTGCGCTTTTTCTATCTCGTCGAAAAGAATTACACAATAGGGCTTCGTGCGCACCTTATCGGTAAGCTGTCCCGTTTGCATATCTTCGTACCCCACGTATCCAGGGGGCGCGCCGATAATTTTCGATATGGATTGCTTTTCCATATACTCGCTCATATCCAAACGAATCATTTGTTCTTCCGAACCGAACATAGATTCCGCAAGTGCCTTGCAAAGGTCGGTTTTCCCCACGCCCGTAGGTCCGACGAAAATAAACGAGCCGATAGGTCTTGACGGGTCTTTCAAGCCCGCACGCGCACGGCGAATCGCTTTCGACACCGCCGTTACCGCCTCGTTTTGACCGATAATGCGTTTGTGTAAATCCGCTTCAAGGCGCATCAGCTTTTCGCCCTCTTCCTGCGTGATTTTCAAAAGCGGAATACGCATTCTTGCGCTGACAATCGCCGCCACCTGTTCTCTGCCGATCGCCTGTCTGCCGTCGGCAAGTATCTTCGGCGATTGCGCCTGTTTGAGCGCGGCTATCTTTTCCTCCGCACCCCGTTTCCGCTCAAACGCCACCGTGGCTTGGGCATATTCTCTGCGCCGTTCCCGCATTAAACGCTCCGCTTCGCAATCCGCCACTTCCTTTTCCAACTCTTTCAGCTCCGCGCCGCCGTCCTCTAAAATACGCACGCGCGCCGCCGCTTCGTCAATGAGGTCGATTGCCTTATCGGGCAAAAATCGGTCGGTGATATACCGCGAGGATAACTGCACCGCCGCTTCTATCGCTTCGTCCGTAATCGTGATACCGTGGTGTTCCTCGTACTTCGCACGGAGTCCTTTCAATATCGCAACGGTATCCTTTTGCGAGGGTTCTTCCACGTACACGGGCGTGAACCGCCGTTCGAGCGCACTGTCTTTTTCGATATATTTTCGATATTCCTCAATGGTCGTCGCGCCGATGACCTGCAAATCGCCTCTTGCCAGCATTGGCTTTAAAATATTGGCAGCGTCCATGCCGTTATCCGACGAAGTGCCTGCGCCCACGAGCGTGTGTATCTCGTCGATAAACAGCACGATATCCCCGTCCTGCATAACGGTATCCATTAAGTCTTTTAACCGTTCCTCAAAATCTCCGCGATAGCGCGCGCCCGCGAGCATACCCGGTAAATCAACGGAAAAGACCGTTTTATTGTAAAGCTGTTGCGGAACATCGCCGCTTACGATCAGTTGGGAAAGCCCTTCTATAATCGCACTTTTCCCTACCCCCGGTTCGCCGACGAGTACGGGGTTGTTTTTCAAACGGCGGGAGAGTACCTGCACCACCTTTTCTATCTCTTTCTTTCTGCCGATAACGGGGTCCATTTTCCCCCGTTTCGCCCGCTCGGTCATATCCAAACCGTATGCGGACAGCTTTTCCGTTGCTTGGCTGCGGCTCGCTTGATGACGGGCAAACGCGTTGCCCCGTTCCAAAGTGGAAGTATTCTTTTCCTCCCGTTTGGCTTCCGCCGCCGATTGCGAAGAAGCAGTGTTTGAACCAAAAGTCGAAAGGGTCTCGTCCTCGTCCAACCGACCGTTTTGCGCAAGCTCGTCTATCTTTTCCCGCGTTTTTTCTTTCAGCGTTTCCATATCCGCAAGCCGTTTCAAAATCCGAACGGCAAAGCAATCTTCTACGTCTAAAATCGCGTACAGCATATGCGCCGTACCCGCAAGCAAGCCAGCGTCCTCGGCAAGTAATACCGCCGTGTCGTACATTTGCTGTGTACGGCGTGTGAGTCCGTCGTGCTCGGATTTTTGGTCGATATTTTTAAAGAACAACGCCTCGTAGCGTTTGCCGTCCACTCCGCACGCCGACAGAATTTTATACGCGTCGCATTCGGGCAAGTTGAAAAAGGCATAGATAAAATGCTCGCTACCGACGTACCGAGCGCCTTTTTCGACGGTAATCGCATTTGCGATATCGAGCGCCTTTTGAAAGTTTTTCGACGACCTGTGTAATGGATACATACTTCTTTCCTCAATCTACGCGGGAAACGAGTTCGGGCAACACCTTATGCACGATTTCCGCGCGCATTAAATTACATTCGTATTCGCTTGCGCCCTGTAAACCGTTTTCCAAACGGAAGGACGCGGGACGCATATCGGCGAGAAAATCGTTGAACGCCTGTATATCCCTCGCCTCGAAAAATCCGAGTGCCATTCCCAGCTTGACCTTGACCATACCTTCCGTGAGTTCTTTAAGTTCAAGCACGGCGCAATTCGTCAAAGTGCCGTAGGCACGCAAACACGCGTCGCGCAAAGGAATTTTTTTCTTCTTTAACATACGTTCTCTTGCGCGAAGCTCTAAATCGCATAAATTCATCGTCATACGAATCATTTGGTCGAGCACGTCCTGTTCGGACAAACCCAGCGTGCGTTCGTTGCTGACTTGATAACTATACCCTTCCGCCGCCGTACCCTCGCCAAAGACTCCGCGCACGGTCAAGCCGTTCGCTTTGAGGGTAGGCAGGTAGTTTTCCAACTCGTTATTGAGCGCAAGACAGGGCAAAAACATCATAACCGAAGCCCGCATTCCCGTGCCGAGATTGCTTGGACACGCGGTAAGATACCCTAATTTTTCATCGTATGCAAACCCGAGCGAGGACGAAAGTCCTTCGTCTATTCCGCTGATACGCTCGTACGCTTTGTATAAATCGAAGCCTTTTAAAATGTACTGTTCGCGTAAATGGTCCTCTTCATTGACCATAACGGATATGGATTTATCCGAGGATATGAACGCCGCTCCGATGCCCTTTCGACGAATAAGTGCGGGACTTATGAGGTGCTGTTCTTGGAGCAAAGTCGCTTCTTCCTTGCTCAGCGTGCTCATATCGTTCTTTTCAAACTCGTCCAGTTTTTGCAGTTCTTTCCCGACGAGGTATACGATTTCTTCTGCCAAACGCTCGTCCAGCTTTTGCGGGAAGGGATAGGCGGCAAAATTCCGAGCCAAGCGGATACGGGTGGAGGTTACGAGCGTTTCGATAAATCGAGGCTGCGCCATGAATACACCTCCTCTTCGCCCGCCTTTAAGCTTGCGATTTGTTCTTCGTATTCCGCCGCGCCCTCTTTATCCCCTTCTAAATAGCGTTTTTCGGCGAGTGTTTTCAATTCAAAGCATCTGCGTTCTATCCGTTCCGTTTCCGTTTCGTAAGGAGCTTTGCCTTTATGGAGTTCGTCGCCCTGCATTTTACGGATAACGGGGTATACGACGCGTTGCAAAGTTTCGTAGCAACGGGCACAGCCTACGAGGTTGCGCCTTTTAAATTCTTCCGCCGTCGTTCCGCAATACGGGCAGGCGGAATAAACGAATGCGAGCGAGTTTTCCTCGTCGCAAAGAAAGGATTTATGGTAACAATCCAGACAATAATAGGAAACTTCCTTTTTGCCTTTTCTCATCTGCTCGTACGTTTTCGTGGCTTGATTTTTTCGGCATTTCGCGCACAGCATATCAAAAAATTCCTTTCCGTTATTTCTCTTCTTTCGGTTCCGCTACGCTCGCTTCGTATTTCGCTTTGTTTTTAATGAACAGCGAACGGAAAAACACCCACAGAACTTCCAACGCCTGTAACGGGATTCCTAATAAAAATACGCACCAAAGCCCCGACATATCGAGCGCCGCATTTTCGGGGATAAACAGTATTGTTAAATACAGACAGGTAATGCTTATCCATATCAGCACCGAAACGGAAATAAAGTTTAAAAACCTATATTTCCAGTGCGAAGCGTAAACAATCATTAAAATCGCATTGACCATCACGGCGTATAAAAATGCTAACCACCACGGCCCCACAAGCGGTTTTATAAGCTGTAAAGTTACGAACGCAAAAGTCGCAATCAACCAAACGAGCCCGCTGGAAAGTAGCATAATCAACACCTTTAATCCCGTCGTCTTTTTCAGGCGAACGGTATCCTCCGGCGTTTCCTCGCCAACGAGGTCGTTGAGAGAAACGCGGTAAAGCTTCGCAAGCTGGGTCAAAATGTAGATATCGGGAACGCCGTTCCCCTGCTCCCATTTGGACACCGACTTATCCGAGTAATTTATCTTCTCGGCAAGCTCCGCTTGCGTTAAGCCTGACGCCTTGCGGTAATAGGTCAGGTTTTTTGCAATTTTTTGATTGATTTCGTGCGCATTTTCCATACTATAATAATAGCATTTTTTTTTCGTTCCGTCAAGCGAGTACGCGTATTTTCCGCTATTTGCCTGAAAATAAATACGGTAAACCGTGCGTTTTACACCGTTTACCGTATCTTTTTGTTTTAATCAAATCAATACGCTCTCGCGTATACGATTACGTGCTCTGCCTTTTTACCGCAGACCGCGCATTTTTCACGGCTTTCGCCCTCGGCGAATACACGCGCCGTCGCCGCCGTTTCTTCCTTGATTTTATCCTCGCATTCACGGCAGCCGCACCAACCCGCTTTCACGAAGTTGCCCGTTTCCACGCCCGCGAGAATCCCTGCCATATCGTCCGCATAAACGATTCGGCTGTCGCGACGCGCCCGCGCCGCTTCCAGCATATCCTTTTGCACGCTCTTTAACAGCGCTTTTACACTCTCCGCCGCATTCTGTAACGCAACTTCCGTCTTTTCCAAGGTATCTCTGCGCGCGCAAATCATCTTGCCCGCCTCGATATCGCGAGGACCGAGCTCGATACGCACGGGAACGCCTTTCATTTCCCATTCGTTGAACTTCCAGCCGGGGCTGTTTTCCGATTTATCAAGCGTTACGCGAATCCCCGCTTCTTCTAGCTCGTTTTTGAGCGCTTCGCAAGCCTCGATAACCCCTTCTTTTCTCGCCGCAATAGGCACGATTACGCACTGCACGGGCGCAACCACGGGAGGCAATACCAAGCCTCTCTCGTCGCCGTGCGTCATAATGACCGCACCGATTAAACGGGTGGATACGCCGAACGAGGTCGTGTACGCCGTTTCCAAAACCCCCTCGTTTCCGAGGAAATTAAAATCGAACGCTTTGGCGAAATTCTGTCCCATATAATGGGAAGTACCCGACTGTAAGCTTTTGCCGTCTTTCATCATCGCTTCCATGGTATAGGTCGCAACCGCACCCGCAAAACGCTCCTTTTCCGTCTTTCTGCCCGTCATAACGGGAATTGCAAGACAGGTTTCCATAAATTCTTTATACACGCCGAGCATCGTCAGCGCAAATTCTTCGGCTTCCTCTGCCGAGCTGTGCGCGGTGTGTCCCTCGTGCCATAAAAATTCGCTCGTACGCAAGAAAGGACGGGTGGTTTTTTCCCAACGCATTACGTTACACCACTGATTGACCTTTAAAGGCAAATCGCGGTAGGATTGCACCCATTTGGACATCATCGTACCGATAATCGTTTCCGAGGTGGGACGGATTGCCAAAGGCTCTGCGAGTTCTTCCCCGCCCGCGTGCGTAACGACGGCGATTTCGGGCGCAAAACCCTCTACGTGTTCCGCTTCTTTCGTGAAGTAGCTCATCGGGATAAGCAAGGGAAAATAAGCGTTTTCTACGCCGTGCTTTTTAAAGCGGGCGTTCATTTCGTTTTGGATATTTTCCCAAATCGCATAGCCGTAAGGACGAATGACCATCGTGCCCTTGACGGGGCCGTAATCGACGAGCTTCGTCTTTAATACGACGTCGGTATACCACTGCGGGAAATCCGCGTTGATATCTGCGATTTGTTCTACAAACTGCGTTTCTTTTGCCATAATAATTTTACCTCTTTTCATAGTCAAAAGTCCCGCAAAGGGACTTTTGAACCGTATGTATATCGTTTTTGTTTTTATGCTTTTTTCGTATAGGTTTCAAACTTGCGAATTTGGAATACCTTATCGCAGGAAGGGCAACGGTGGTACGGCGTTCTTTCGCTGACCATCAATTCCTTACCGCATCTGGGACAACGCACTTTCCATTCCTTTTTCGGGTCAATGGAAGTGATTTCCTTGATTTCGTCCTCAACGGGCGTTTCAATGACGGGCGCGGGCATAACGGGCGCAGGTGCAACTGCGGGCATACCTGCAACGACTCCCAACGCCGCAATATCCGTTACGGGTGCAGGCGCGGGCACTTCCGCTTGCGGAGGCATTTCCACCGCCGTTACCGCCGTCTTTTTCACGAAACTCTCTTCTTGCTTCGTCAAGCGTTTATCCTTTTTCGCGTTCTTTTTCGCTATCTTTTTATTTTGTTTCGCCGCCGCCTTTTCTCTTTTGAGCATCGCGTCGCGGTCTTTGATTTCCCGACGGGTTTTACGCACTTCGTTCTTCCCTTCCGCCGCTTGCGTTGCAGGCGAGGGAGTAGGTTTTAAATAGCTCGGTGCGGGCGAAGGCGCAGGGCGCGCGCTTACCGCCGAATTTGCGTAGGGCGATACGGGCGCAGGCGCGGGTTCGCCCATGGTCGCGGGATACGCGGGCATACCGCCGTTATGCATAGGGTACGGATAGTATACGGGAATATAGATAGGCTGATACGCGGGCGCGCTGTTTTGCGCGGGCGCGTAAACGACCGTTTGCCCCGCGGGCGCGTTCATAGGATAAGGCGCAAACTGCGGTGCTTCGGGCTGTTCCTCCTCTTCGCCGTCTTTGGTTTTGGATTTGAAAATACAATCTACGAGGAACGCGACGAACGCGACACCCGCGATAATGAGATATTTCAGCGCAACGCCTGCGAACGCTTTGGTCGCAAGGTATTCAAGGGCGAATGCACCGCCTGCCGTAAGTACGGTAAGGAAAGAGAATACGCGGTAATTCTTCATACCCGCACCCTCGATACCGTAGCGGTTAAATTCCGTCGAAGCCGTCGAGTGTTTTACGAGTACGAGAATCCAAAGCACGAGCAGAGCTTGCAACGCAACGGGCAACACCGTTTTCATAATATCGCCCGAGAAAGGATTGCCTTTTGCAAGCAGGGTGGCTACCGTTTGGTTAAGCGTGCATACGGGAACGAAGAAATAAACGATTGCGCCCGTTGCCGCTACTTGAATAAGGTTACGGAAGAAATACACGAAAGTACCGCAGGTTCTCTTTTCTTCCTCTACGTTGCCGTTCGGTCCGCTGATATTGAAAAGGCTGACCTTACCGCCGATCACCCCCGCAAGGAAGTGGATAACCAAGCCCACTGCAAGCATTGCGTAGGAATACAGCGTGAGTTTGATTTGCGTATCGGCAGGTTGCAAAATATAAATAAGCAAATGGAAGTTAATGATCGCCGCGAACGAGCCGGAAAAAATTTTACCCATATCGTCCATCGCGCGCATATTGCGATTATACGTGTTGGCGCGTTTAGAAGTGCGCTTTGTAAGCCAACTCAATTTCCCAAGCGACTTGAAGAAATTGATAACGCCCGTAAGCAACACGAACGCATATAACACGGCAACGATAATCGCTAAAATATCCCGTTCGGGTTTTAATATTCCCTTAAAGGGGTGCCAAAAATTGAATACCCAAAGGTCGGTGCCGCCGATACTGAGCGTCGGCAGGCAGGCAAACGCCGCCATCGCCAGTGTGCCAAGCAAATAGAGCATACCGACGAATTTTGCTTTGGAGTGTACCTTTTTTACTCTTTTTCTCAATGCGCTCGCATTTCTCGTTTCATACGCTTTCATTATATTCTCCTTTCCCTAAAAGGTTTTACCTGTGTTCTTTGGTTAAATGATCGTGTTGTTATATTTTACCGCTTCGTCGGTTTCCCCAAAATACGCGTCTACGTCTAAATCCTCGTATGTAGCGCGGTGTCTGGGGCGTACGATACAATCGAGCAGGAACGCCGCAAACGCAACGCCTGCACCGATGAGAAGCTTCGTGTTCAAGGTTGCGGTTTCCCCCGCCGCAAGCCCTACGCCAAGATAAGGCAACAGAACGATTGCGCCGAAACACAGCGCGGTAAACAGTGAGAATACCGCAAAGTTTTTCATACCGTCGCCGTCCAAGCAATCGCGGTTATACTCGGTTGCCGCCGTCGCGTGCTTGATAAGCACGATTGTACATATCCACGCCAACAGCTCCGCAAAGAACGGAATCAGCGTCATTATATTCGCCGTAAACCAAGCAAAATCTTTTGAAACGACTACTTTGTCAAGTACTTCTTTCAGGTTGGTTGCAAACGAGCTTGCAGGCAGAACGAAGTAGATAATCGCTCCCACCGCCGCGATTTGCACGAGGTTGCGAAGGAAAAATACGAATAAACCGTATTCTCGTTCCTCTTCTTCCACCTTCTCGCCCGTGGTAAACAAAGGCGTTTTCCCCTCTATCAATCCGCAAAAAATATGTAATACGAGACCTGCGCCGAGCACGATAGGTCCGTAAGCGGTTACCTTGACCGCGCCCTCGGTGAAAAGCGTTGCAAACACACCGAACGCCACAAGCGAAGCAAGCGAGCCCGAGAAGCGTTTGCTTAAATCGTCCATCGCATACATATTGCGGTTGAAACCGTTGACGTAGCTTGCGCGGCGTTTGAAAAGCCAGTTAAGCTTTCCAAAGCAACGAAGCGCGTTAATCACGACGGCAAGCACCGTACAAATATACAGTACCAAAACAAGCGCTTTCATGAGTAGTGCGCTATCCTGGATAACGCTCGTTATTCCGCCCGTAAACAGCGATTTGACTTCGCTGATAAGCTTTACGATAGGCAAAAGTCCGTTATCGGTCGAAAGACAAATACCGCTCAGCGTGCAGACGGCTACGCTCGCCGCCGCCAAAGCAATCGTGCCGAGCAGATACAAAAAGCCCGCAAATTTCGCTCTACCCTGCGCCTTGGAAATTCGGTTTCTGATGAAGCCGTATTTTTTCGACGCGGCGGATTTCACTTTATGAGCCATACCTTAACCTCCATTCGCGTACGCGGGGACGCACGCGTTTGATTATGCAAAAAAACGGAAAAAGTTAATTTTTTCCCGTAGCTTATGAAAACCCCCGATTTTCTTTCTTAATTTATTATAGCGTGTTTTTCGCGTAATGTCAATATTATGTTTGAAAAAATTTACAGGAATACCAAAAATTTTTTTCGGTATTCCCTCTTTTTTTCTCGATTTTCGATACTTTTTTCTGTCTTTCGACTTTTTCCTCTATTTTACACACCGAAAGTGTCTTTATACGCCTGGATACATTTATTGATAATATCCATCGCCTCGTCGCGGTGGCAGATTTCTTTTACCGTCGTTTGCTTGTTATGTTCCAACGATTTATACACCTCGAAAAAGTGCATCATTTCATCAAAAACGTGCTTGGGCAGTTCTTGAATATCGTAATAGTCCTTATAAGTAGGGTCTTGCACGGGGATTGCGATAATCTTTTCGTCGAGCGAGCCCCCGTCGATCATCTTAATCACGCCGATAGGATAGCAGGTAACAAGCGTGGACGGATAAATGGTTTCCCCGCAAAGCACCAACACGTCGAGCGGGTCGCCGTCGTCGGCAAAAGTACGCGGAATAAAACCGTAATTCGCGGGGTATACCGTCGAGGTATACAGTACTCTGTCCAGCTTCAATAAACCCGTTTCCTTGTCGAGCTCGTACTTTGCCTTACAGCCCTTGGGTATTTCGATAAACGCTTCAAACTTTTTGGAAGTAATGCGTTCGGGTGAAATATCGTGCCAAATGTTCATAAATTTTTTACTCCTCTTATTTCCTCTTGTTTCTCTATTGTAGCACAAAAAAACCGTTTTTGCAACAGCTCAACGGGTTTTTTCGTGATTTTTATATTTTTCTTGTGCCTTAAACGCCGCTATAAGCAGAGAAACCGCCGTCTACGGGAATGACCGTACCCGTTACGAATCCGCTCGCGCTATCGTCCGCGAGCCACAAAAGCGTACCGAGAAGGTCGGAAATTTCGCCAAACTTTTTCATGGGAGTCGCCGCTAAAATCTTACCCGTTCTCGCCGTCGGCGTGCCGTCGGGATTAAAGAGCAAGCTTCTGTTTTGGTTGGTTACGAAGAATCCGGGCGCAATTGCGTTGCAACGGATATTGCAGGGCGCAAAATGCACCGCAAGCCATTGCGTGAAGTTGGAAATACCCGCTTTCGCCGCGCTGTATGCGGGAATCTTCGTCAAGGGACGGTATGCGTTCATCGAGGAAATGTTAATGATATTCCCGCCCGTTTTTACCATATCTTCCGCAAATACCTGCGTTACTAAAAACGCGCTCGTGATATTGAGGTCGAATACGAATTTCAGTCCGCTTTCTTCCAAAGCAAAGAAATCCTTAACGCCCTCTAAATCGGGCGACATCGTTTCGTTGTCCGTGGAAGCTCGGGGGTTATTCCCGCCCGCGCCGTTGATAAGGAAATTCACTTTCCCGAACTTTTCATTGACGACGGCTTTCGCCTTGACAATATCGTTTTTATCCAAACAATTACATTTGACGGCGATTGCATTTTCGCCGATTTCGTCGGCGTATTTTCTCGCCGCTTCTTCGTTGATATCAAGGAGTGCTACCTTTGCACCCTCGTCCGCCAACGCTTTCGCAAACGCACTGCAAATAACGCCGCCTGCACCCGTGATTGCTATTACTTTATCCGCTAATTTCATATCGTATTTTCTCCTTATTCTATCGTTTAGTTTTTATTATCCAGCTTATCCAACATATCCCATACGCCAAGCATATACATAATACCAAGTGCTCTATCATAAAGCCCGTATCCGGGGCGCACTTTTCCGGGCCCTTCGTCCCAAAGGTGCCTACCATGGTCGGGACGAATGTAGCCGTTGAACCCGCAATCGTGGTATGCTTTGAGGATATCCAAAATGCCCGTATCGCCGTCGCAGTCGCGGTGGCTCGCTTCCGAAAAGTCGCCGTTTTCGAAATGCTTTACGTTTCTGATATGCGCGAACGCGATTCTATCGCAATGCTTTCTGACGATATCCGCCACGTTGTTGTTCGGGTTCGCGTTCAAACTTCCCGAACAAAGAGTCAAGCAGTTGTATTCGTCGTCTACCATTTTCAAGAAACGGTCGATACTCGGCTCGTCCACCAAAAGACGGGGAAGCCCGAAAATATCCCAAGGGGGATCGTCCATATGGATTGCCATTTTGATATCGCATTCACGGCAGGTGGGCATAATCGCTTCGAGGAAATATCTAAGATTTGCCCAAAGCTTTTCTTTCGTAACTCCCTCGTACGCCTTGAACAGCTCGTCCAGTTTCGCCATACGCTCAGGCTCCCAACCGGGGAAAGACATATTGTACTTTTCCGTGAAATCAAGGATATACTTCGCCATCGCGTTGTAATCGTCTTGAATCATATTCTTTTCATAGAACAGCGCGGTCGAGCCGTCGCCTACTTCGTGGAAAAGATTGCTTCTCGTCCAGTCGAAAATCGGCATAAAGTTATAGCAGATGACCTTCACGCCGAATTTAGATAAATTGCGAATGGTCTGTTTGTAGTTCTCGATATACGTATCTCTCGTCGGCAAACCGATTTTGATATCGTCGTGCACGTTTACCGATTCCACCACGTCGATATTAAAGCCGTACTTATCGCACTGCGCTTTTACCTTGGCAATCTCTTCTTCCTGCCATACTTCTCCCGGCATTTTATCGTGTAACGCCCACACGATACCCGTTATGCCTGGAATCTGCTTGATGTCCGATAACTTAATACGGTCGTTTCCTTCGCCGTACCAACGGAAAGTCATTTGCATGTTCGTTTTTCTCCATTATTATAGATTTTATATTATCATTATAGCATTATTAAAATTAAAAGTAAATATCAAAAAAAGCATAAAACATTACAAAAAATGCTTTACTCCGCTTTGCGTTTATGCTACAATAAAACTATGAAAGAAATCAAAGCCGATTTTAAAAATTTTAATTTCTCCTATTTGGAATACCGTGAAATGGATATCGACCGTTTAAAACGGCATATCCAGCCCACCTACGAGATTTTACTCGTTACGGACGGAGAAATAGACTACGTCATCGAAAACAAAAGCTACGTCTTGAAAAAGGGCAACCTTTTATTGATTCCGCCTGCGAAATACCATTTCGTGCGCGATATCACCAAATCGCCTTACCGTAGATACTGTTTCCATTTTTCCCCCGATTTCGTCGGCGACGACGAGCTGGTAAAAGAGGTATTCGACCGCGGGGAAACTTTTACGCTTCCGCAAAATTCCAAAACGGAAAAGCTCGTTTCTCTTTTGAAAGACCTATTGACGGAAGTCCCGCAACAAGCGCGTTTTGCGCTTTGCAAGGATATGCTTCACACGGTGCTTTTGAGTTTGTTGGTTTTAGACAAAAAGCCGAAAGAGCAAGCCCCTGTGGTAGCGGGAAACTGTTGGAAAATAGTCGATTATATCAACGTCAACCTGACCTCGATAAATAACGCCGACGATATTGCAACCGCGCTGTTTTTCTCGAAGTCGTACCTTAATCATTTATTTAAAAAGGAATTAAATATCAGCGTTATGCAATATATCCGCAACAAAAAAATATTGCTTGCGCATAAAATGATAACCGAGGGCGAAAAGCCGACTGACGTATTTGTGAAATGCGGATTTTCCAACTACGTTACTTTTTACCGTGCATACAATCAATATTTCGGCTGTTCCCCTTCCGCAACGAAACGGGAATAACGCCAAAAAAGGAACGCCGTAAAGCGTTCCTTTTTTGGCGCAGAAGGAGGGATTCGAACCCTCGCTACGGTTTTCCCATACTACTCCCTTAGCAGGGGAGCCCCTTGAGCCTCTTGGGTACTTCTGCATAGCTCAATTATTCAAAGCTATAATACTATATCATATTTTTTTTGCGTTGTCAAAGCTTTTTCACCGAAAAAACAAAATTATTTTTTTATTTTTCTTTTTGCGGGTAAAGCAATTTTTACCCTGCAATTTTACTTTTTTCTCCGTTCAAACGCTTGACTTGGGGCTTGGGCTGTGTTATAATATCAATCGTGAAAAGCGAAAGAAAACATAAAAAAAACGAAAGAAAACCAAAATAAAATAACGGCATTCTGTAATATTTATATAATACTGAAATATATATATAATTTTGCGAAATAATTTTTCTTTTGAAATACTTGCTTTTAATGCAAGAATGGTTTATAATAAAAACGCTTAATAATAAATTTTTATAGAGGTATTTGAAATGAAAGTTATCGTTACGGAAAACTATCAAGAAATGAGCGACAAAGCCGCTCAAATTATCATTGACGTCATCAAAGCTAACCCCAACGCAGTTTTGGGTCTTGCAACGGGTACCAGCCCTATCGGCACCTATCAGAATATGATAAAAGACCACAAGGAAAACGGCACTTCTTACAAGACTGTTAAAACCGTCAACCTTGACGAATACGTCGGTCTTACCGCCGATCACGACCAAAGCTATGCGTACTTTATGCGCAAAAACTTGTTCGACGATTTGGATATCGACCAAACCAACACCCACCTGCCCTGCGGCAGCGCAAGCGATTTGGAAAAGGAATGCGACCGCTATAACGCACTCCTTGATACGATGAAGCAGGACGTACAGGTTTTGGGTATCGGTTCGAACGGACACATCGGCTTTAACGAACCTAACACGCCGTTTGATTCGGTTACGCACGTCGTAGACCTTACGGAAAACACCATTAAAGACAATTCCCGTTTGTTCGCTTCTATCGACGAAGTGCCTCATCAAGCGCTTTCGATGGGTATTAAAAATATTATGCAAGCGAAGTCGATTATTATGGTCGTTTCGGGCAAGAACAAGGCGAAAGCGGTATACGATATGGTAAAGGGCGAGATTTCTCCCGTTTGCCCCGCTTCCGTGTTACAGCTTCATCCTTTCGTTACCGTTATCTGTGATAAGGACGCGGCAAGCTTACTCTAATCTCTCGGTTTATTTACACCGCAACGGCGTGTGCCGTTGCGGTGTTTTCTTTTCACAAAACTTTCACGGAAAAACGGATTCGGAGCGAAAATATAATTCGTTTTTTCGATAAAATAACTTGCTTTTTTTTCGCCTGTATGCTACAATATTTATAACTGTACGATGGCGTATAGCGGTTTTTTGCGGATAAACACAAAAAAACGCCGCCGTCTATTATACCAAGAAATCATAGGAGGCACACTATTATGTCTAAAATTAAAAAGCTTATTTCTCTTTTTGCCGCGGCTACGCTTTGCTTGGGTACGCTCGCGTTCACCGCTTGCGGCGGCGACGATAGCTCCACGCCCGCAAACACCAACACCGAAAGCGGTTCGGAAAGCAAGGAAGAATTAGATTGCTACGTATTCAATATCGTAAATGCGGAAGGTACGGTATCCGTACAGCTTTGCACCGTCAACGCGGACGGAACGCTTGGCACCTGCTATATGCCCGTACAAGCTGTAAACGGCAAGGTCGAATATAATCCCAACGGCTTCCCCGGAGCAGGCGTTTATGAAATTCACCTGCTTGACGAAAGCTACACCGCAATCCAATTTGAAGAAACCAACAAGAAAACCCCTGCTACGTACAGCGAAATCACGCTGACGATTGCAGACTGATTTTAACACACGGAGATACTATATGAAAAAAACGGTTAAAAAGCTTCTTTTGCTTTGTACCTCGCTCGTGATGTGCGCTTCGTTCGCATTCGCAGCCGCTTGCGGGGACGATGACGAAAGCTCTTCCACGCCTCAAAACACGGCGACGGACAGCAACGTAAGCGAGAGCGAGAATGGCGAAAGCTCGGATACAGGCAGTTCCGATACGGGAAGCGAGGACGAGGGCGAAGACGAAAACGTTACCTACGTTTACAGAATCAAGGTGCAAAACCCCACGGGCTTCGGCTTAAAGGGCGTTACCGTTACACTGTACGACGGCGAAACGGAACTTGCGTCCAAAACCACCACCTCGGCGGGCTACGCTACCTTTAAGGACGAGGACGTTTCCGATACGGGCGAATACAGAGTAGAAGTAACGGGCGTTCCCGTCGGCTATACGCTCGGCGACGCAACCTACACGACCGAAGACGAAATCGGTACGCAATTACAAATTCCCCTCACGCCCACGGGCGTTATCAGCGGAACCGCGCCCAGCGGTACGAGCTACAAGCTCGGCGACGTTATGTACGATTTCGAGGTACAAACCTCGGACTCCAACACAAAGAATTTCAAGCTTTCCGAAGTATTGCAGGAAAAGAAAGCGGTAATGCTCAATTTCTGGGCGACCTGGTGTGGGCCTTGTAAATCGGAATTCCCCGCAATGAATAACGCGTACTATTCCTATCAGGACGATGTTTCCATACTCGCTATGAGCACGACGGACGATGATACCGCCGTCAATAACTATAAAGCTACCAGCGGTCTACTCTTCGATATGTGCAGAAGCCAAGCGGGGCTTACCTCGATGTTCAGCACCGCGGCTATCCCCACTTCCGTTATGATCGACCGTTACGGCGTTATCGTATTCTATCACACGGGTTCGATGACTTCCGTCAACGACTTCACGGAAAGATTCGCAACCCTCGTTGCCGACGATTATCAATCGACTGTTCTTTCGGCGGAGGGTTCGGATACCACGCCTGACGGCGGTGGCGGCGGAACGGAAATTGTAAAGCCTAACGTAGACGCACCCGACCTTTCGGCGGTGGAAACAGCGCTTGGCTCAAACGCTTTTACCGCTTCTTGGAACGAGCAGGACGAATATTCTTGGCCCTGGCTTATCAGCGAGGACGGCTCGTATATCTATTCCTCCAACCCCGTAGACAACTCGTATGCCGAGCTTTATCTCGACTTTGTAGCGACGCAAGCTTCGGCTGTTACCTTTGAATACTATATCAGTTCGGAAGAAAAGTACGATAACTTATACGTGCTTATCGACGATACGATTATTCATTCCATTTCGGGCGTTAAAGAGGGCTGGAATACCTGTCTTGCTTACGTATTCGACGAAGACTGGCAATTAAAGGACGAAAACGGCGCGCCTATCGAGCACCGTCTTTCCCTGCTCTTCCTCCGCGACGAGGAAGGCGCGGCAGGCGAGAATATTGCGAAAATAAAAGATTTACAGCTTATTCCCGCAAACGAAATCGGCAGTGGCGTGGGCTCGACGGTATTCAAATATGCCGCGACAAGGCTTGGCGACGAAAGCTCCCCTACGCAATATACTAACTACGTGAACGCGGTATATTCGGAAGCGGACGGGTATTACCACGCGGAAACGGCTAACGGCCCTATCCTGTTTGCGAATATGATGTACGAATCGCTTTGGAATCAAACGAGCATATGGATTCTTGCCTACGAAGGGCTTTGCTATGACGCCGACGAAAACAATTTGATGTTGCCGATCGAGCAGTACGCTTGGGTAGCGGCGAACAATATGGTCAACTACGGTTACACGCCCGTTACCAAGGATTTGAAGAAGCTCCTCGACGCGGTAACGAGATATACGAGCGACTACCAAAAATGGGACGGCGACTGGCACAAAGACGAATGGTTGGAGCTCTGCGTTTATTATCAGCCTTACGGCAACGCAACGCAAATGGAAGACCCCACGAAGGGTATTTCCTTCCACGCGGCGATTGAAATGGCTGTTCCCAACGTACAAAACGGCGTTTTGAGCGGTACAACCTCGGTAAACGTACCCTTTGCAATGACTCCCCGCGGCTTTAAGTATAAGTTCACCCCGACAACCTCGGGCGTATACAATATTTATTCCACAGGCAACTACGATACCGAATGTTTCCTTGTGGCAAGCGATCAAACGACCTTCCTCGGCACTTACACCGACGTTATCGGCGCAACGATGAACGGTACGGACGAAAACGGGAATCCCGTGGTAATAGCGGACGGAAACTTTAATTTCCACCGTTATTTCGAAGCAAACACGACGTATTACCTGCTTTGCACGACCTTCCTTGACACTGCCGCCACCTACGACGTAACGATTAAATACGTGGGCGAAACCTACGAATATCTCACGAACGCGGCGACGGGCCCCTACACTATGAATATGACCACGGGCGAAATGTATCTGCCCGACGCAATCAACTATGCGTATTCTGAAAGCGACGGATATTACCATTACGTGAACGCAGACGGAACGCTCGGTTCTATCATTTACTTGGATTGCTTAAACTCAACCGCATTTTTCCCTAATAATACACTCAAAGAGATTTGCGACCAAGCAGACCATTTCACAGAAGATAAACGCGCCTTCTATATTGACGGCGTAGATTACACCGACGCTATTGCAGATCTTTGTTTTACAGCACAAGAACCTGCATACGGTGGCTATATACCTGTCGATCAGAATGTTTACGAGCTACTCCGAATTATTACCACTTCGAATAAATACGAGGGGTTAGAAAATTCGTGGCTGATGCTTTGTTACTATTACGCTACGCTCGGCGCAAACGCATAAGGACATTTAAAGGAAAACCACAATGAAAAAGCTTAAAAAACTACTGGGGCTGTGTCTCGCCTTAACTGCTTGCTGTTCGTTCGCTTTTACGGGCTGTAACGACGACGATAAATCGTCCTCACCCGTAAACACCGATACCGAACAAAGCGGTAATTCGGAATCGGAAGAAAGCGACGACAAGGGCGGGGACGAGAAAGAATGCCGACACGAATTTAACGACGGTATTTGTATCTATTGCGAAGGCTTCCCCGAAATCCCCGACGCACCGAAAAAAATCCGCTATATCAATAATTTCGACGAGGGCAATCCCTTTGAAGAAAACGGCGAAACTGGCGAAGAAGATAACCGCTACGAGGTAGAAATCGGCGACAACGGCGGATATTACGAATTTGAGATTTCCCAAGAAAAAACGTGGGTTTCTCTTTCCGTACCCGAAGCGGGGCAGTATGCGATCTATACGATTGACACACCCGAAAACACGACGGTTACGAGATATGACGCAAACGCGTCCTACGTTCCCCCCACGGGCGAAACGGCGCGCACATTAAGCGACGAGGGATTTTTACCCGCAGGCACGCTCTTTTCCGACGTTAACTGCTCCACCACCCACTGGAACGCTCAATGGCGTGCCACTTGGGCAATTGAAGCTCCGAACGGCTCAACCGTAAAGGTTCGCTTCGTTTGTTTAGGCGATCCCGCGTGGATTCCCCAATACGTATACGAGGACGTAATCCCCACGGAAATCAACGGTAAAAAAGCTCCCGAGACCAAAGAATCTTACGTACCCGTAACCGTACCCTACGAAAGCGAGTATTTCTACGATGAAGACTGCGGATATTACCGTATGGGTTCGAAAGAAAACGCAGGCGAAATTATTTACGTAGCAATCACTGCGCCTGCCGCCCGCCTTTTGGGTGAGAAGTCGTTTACGAATATTCAATACGAGGGCAATAACCTTTCCCTTGGCGACGGCAAGACGGAGGACGGCGATTATTTGGTAAAGAATTACGTTCCGTTTATTATGAACAACGGCGGCGACCAAAACGCGGAAGCGGACAAACAAGCAAACTGTTATCAAAATTACGTCAATAGCGACGGGTTATATCCCGTTACGCAGGAACTGTACCGTTTCCTCAATCTCTACGTTGATAAAAACAGACCGTTTGATATTCCCGACGAGCTTTGGAGCGACGAAACTAATCGCAAACAAAGCGCGTGGCTGTCCGCTTGTTATTATTACGACGAGCTGACGCTCGGTTCTATCGACCGCCCTATCGAAATCACTGCCGAACAGTTTAATACGGATATTACCGTAAACACGATTAAAAGAGATTATCTATACTATACCGTAGTCGCACAAGATTCCTCTTATACCATTACTTGCGATAATGCTAATGCAAAAATTATTATTCATAATCAAACAATAAAAGGGTCTTTTTCCGTCGTAGTCAACGCGGGCGAAACGGTTACCTTTATGCTTGCCGCCGCAGACGGTTCGGAGATTTCTTATAATATCCGTATCAAAGTATAAAACGATAACGCTACCATGCAAAACCCCCGAAGCTGACCGCTTCGGGGGTTATTTTATTTGTTTTTAAAGCAACGCTTCTATTTCCGATTTTAAGCTTTCATACGTCATCGAGCCGTCCGCCGCGTACGACACGATACCTTTTTTATTTACGATTACCGTCCTTGGCAACGAACCCAAACAGCCCATATCCGTACAGGTTTCCGTTTCCAACCACCCCACCGTCAGGGAAAAATCCCGCCAGTCCGCTTCGGGGGTAACCGTCGCCCAGCCGTCCCGATTCATCCAAGCCGCCGCCGCGTCCACCGTCGAGGTAACGCCCGCAAGCGCAAGCACTTCCACTTCGCCCTCGTATTCTTTTTGGATTCGGTCAAAATACGGCAATTCGTGCACGCATGCCGAGCACCAAGTTTCCCAGAAATTGACCACCACGACCTTACCGACGTTGTCGGTCAGCGTAAAGGTATTGCCGTCGGCATAAAAGTCCCCGTTTTCGTTCACGGCGTAGGTCTTTGCCGTAAAATCCATACAGGGCGCGCCCTTTTCCACTTTTGCTTCCGAGGGCTTATCAATAAAATTATAATACACGAGCGCAGTGCCAAGCACAACGGTTGCAAGCGCGCCCGCCGTTATTTTCAATACGGTAGGTTTATTCATTGTCGTTCACCTCCGCTGTTTGCACTATTTCGCTTTCCGCCGTTTCTTTGCGTTTGAGCATTCCGTTCAACGGCTTGATTTCCGTATTCGCGGGCATATCCGCGTCGTTTTTACGAACGAACAGCGAAGCGCCTTTCCAAGAAATCGCCTTGGCGGGACAAACGGAAATACATTCGCCGCAGTTGATACATTCGTGGTCGCCCACTTTCTTGACGTCCATTTTACAAACGCCGATACACAGTCCGCAATCGGTACATTTATTTTTATCCAGTTTCACGCCAAGGAGCGCGATTTTACAAAAGAAACCGTATAATGCGCCGAGCGGGCAAAAGAACCTACAAAAGAAACGGAAGATAAACACACTCCCCACGACCACCGCCGCAAGTACGGCGAATTTCCAAGTAAACAGCGGACCGAGCACCGCCAAAAGCGTTTGGTTTTTGACGTTGGAAAGCAAGCCTAAGCCACCCTCGAAAGTACCCGCAGGGCAAATATATTCGCAAAACGCGGGAATTGCCAAGGAAAGAGGCAATATCACGACGAGCGCAATCAGTAAAACGTATTTAAAATAGGATAATATCCGCGTTGCCTTGCTCTTTTTCAGCTTCGGCGTTTTGATTTTATATAAGAGTTCTTGACCAAGCCCGACGGGGCATAAAAACCCGCAAATGGTCCTGCCGAGCAATAAGCCGAACAAAATAATGATACCGAATATGTACGAGGGGGTACGCGTTTTGCTTTCTATCAAAGCGTTTTGAAGCGAACCCAACGGACACGCGCCGATTGCTCCGGGACAGGAATAGCAGTTCAATCCGGGCACGCACATATTTTTCGTTGGTCCCTGATATATCTGTCCGTTAAAGAAGCCTTTGATATTCGCGTTGGTCAAAAGAGCGGCGTACAACTGTATAATTCTGCGTTTTGTCGGAACGTGATTTTTAAACCACGCGCCGATTTTTTTAAAAAACTTTTTCACTTTTGCCACCTCAACCCAAACCGATACATTGCGTACAAATATTGATTGCTTTCATCAGCACGTCCCGCATACCGCCGTTAAAAATCCCAACGATCACGAGCGCAACGCCGATCGCGCCGACCGCCGCGCGAACGCCTATCTTCCAGCCTTTCGTCTGCGTGAATTTACACTTTTGCACAAGCTTTTCTGCCAAGGTAGGCTTTGTTATCTGCCCCGTTACTCGCACGCCTGACTTCGCATTCGTTGCGATTGCCGTTTTCACTTCCGCCGTTTCCCGTTGCATACTCCGTTTTGCAAACGATTCCGTGATAATACACACGAGCAGTGCGCAAAGCACCCACGGGAACGCTCGAAGCAGTCTGTCTACCGCCCCGCCGTGCGCCGTGAAAAACGCGGAAGTAAATCGGGGGGTATACGAGGTATCAAGCAATATCGCCAAAGAAACGCCGAATGCAATCAAACAAGCGACTGCCGAAGCGATACGCAGGGTAAGTCTTACCGTCTTTTCCTTTTTCAAGAAAGGCAAATCGTCGCCGTAGGCGGGCAATCTGCATTTCAATTTTTCAAGCGTGGCGCGCGTTTCGATATACGCTTTGGGCTTGGCGGTTTCTTCGGGGAATACCCAACCGAGCACACCGCCGCCCGCAATGGCGAGTATCCATATCCAAAACACGAACGCGATTTGTTTAAAATGCGCCGATATGTTTTGAACGGTATATTTTTCCGTGGAAAAATAAATGGAATATATTTGTACGATAAACGCAACGCCGACGATTGCCGTCCATACGGCAAGGCAGACGGCGTAGATAGTACGCACCGTGTTTTTCTTGCTTTCCGTCATATAATTTATCCTTAAATAGTATGCGTTATTTTCATTATATAAAAAAGCCGCGCGCTTGTCAAGCGTTTCGCCGCCCGCTTGCGGAAAAGGAAAGCTTTGCCTTTGTGAAAATTCCATAAAAATATAAAAATTCCCCCGTTTTTTCTTGTCATTTTCTTTTATATATTGTATAATATTTATAACCTCATTTTAATGGGGCAGTATGTGTTGCGCGGTTTTTTTCCGCAGACACAACGAAAACAAGTAAATCCTATTTTTACGGAGTTTGTATGAAGAAATTTTTAATTGCATTCTTACTTTCCCTCTCTTGCGCGTGCGCTACGGCGGGCATCGCGGGCTGTAACAAGGACGAGTCCTCTACGCCCGACAATACGGCGACCGACACGGGCTCGTCCGATACCCTTCCCGAGGATACGGGTTCGTCGGACAGCGGCGACGAAACGGCGAGCTATACGCTCCACTTTACCCAAGACGAGTCCTTTGACTACATAATGGAAACGGTGGACGCGATCGCATACGAAACGCTTGACGGCGTAAAGGTAAAGGAAGGCAGCGTAGTTTCCTTTAACGTGGAGCTGGGCGGGTTCTACACGG
Source organism: Candidatus Scatosoma sp. (assembly GCA_045588185.1). Lineage (GTDB taxonomy): Bacteria > Bacillota > Clostridia > Christensenellales > Borkfalkiaceae > Scatosoma. Next base: position 24,373 of record JAZNDR010000039.1, read on the forward strand.
GCTATCCCATCGTGCTCGTCAACGGCAGTTCGGTTGCGTTGGATTCGAACGGCTTATACAGCTTTACGGTGGAGGGCGAAACGACCGTCAAGGTAAACGGTATCGAACGGGACGTTTCGACTATGCAAGGAAGCGGAACCTTCGACGACGCCTTTATCGTCACGAAGCCTATCGACCTTTTATATATTGCCGAACAGGTCAACAAGGGCGTTCCCTCGTATGTGAACGGCGCGTTCGTTTTGGCAAACGATATCGACTGTAAGGGCGAAGAATTAGAGGTTATCGGGAATTTGCGCACGGAAAACGCGTATTTCAGCGGTTGTTTTTCGAGCAACGACGATCCCTCTACTCCGAAAACGGAAAGATACACCATTTCTAATTTCACAATCAATTCAGACGATTCCAACTACGTGGGGTTATTCGGTGCGGTATATATCAATCCGTCCATTGAAAGCAGCGGCTTATTCTACGGTATCAGCTTGGACGACTTTACCATTACCGCAAGCCTGACCAACCCCATTGATCCGTCCACAAAAACGATTACCTGCGGTTCGCTCGTTGCGTACGGCGTAGGCGTAAGACTGTATATGTGCGACGCGACGAACGGTACGATGAACGTCTATGCAGACGATATCTATTTCTCGTATGCAGGCGGTCTGCTCGGCTATCAGCAATCTTTCTACAACGAAACTTACGGGTATTTGCCACCCTCTGAAATCGCCTATTCAAACGTGAGCGTAGATATCAACGTATTACAGGGTACTGTGCTCTATGCGGGCGGTGTAACGGGCTATATGGTAACCAATTACGCGCTTACCCCCGTTTTGCTCCATAACGCGTATTCGACGGGCGAGATTACGGGCGCGTTCCGCGCAGGCGGTATCGCGGGCTACTTGGGACAATACAGCTCGGTCAGCAACTGCTATTCCACGAGCGCGGTTTCCGCAAGAGTGGCGACGATGACGGTAGACACCACGCCTGCCTCGGCATCGGAATATTTGCACGCATACGCGGGCGGTTTGGTTGGGTTTGCCGATAACGACAGTATCGTGAACGACTCGTTCTACGTGGGCGAAACGAAAGCGAGCACCGTTTCCGGCGACCAAAACGTTTACGCACATACCGCGCCTATCGTTGCGGGCGGTTACGAAGCGGGACAAATCTACGTGACCTCACAACAATATATCGTGGATAACTGCTTACAAAACGCGGAAGTCAATATCGCGGAAATCGCAAAACTGAAAGAAGCTTTGGCTTGGAATTCCGCCGACTGGATATTCAATAACAATAAATATCCCGCAATCAACTACGACCCCTCGGACGAAATATTCGCTAACACCTTGACGCTCCGTTACCTTGCGAAAGACGGTACGGAAATCAAGGTAAACGGCGAAACGCAAAAGACTCTCAATTATTTTGATTCGGCGGAGGGTATGTACGCCCCCCTTGCGGATTCGTTTTTAAGCGACAACGGACTTAGCTATTACCTGACGGCAGACGACGGGAAATACCTTTCCTACGGCTATTACCTTGACGAGGCTTGCACCAAGAAAGCGCCCTATGCGTACCTTGCAACCAAGAACGTAACGCTGTATATCGGCTTTGCCGATCCCACGGCAATCCTCGGTACGTATACGCTCCTTTCCGAAGATAACGCAACGCCCGTAACCGTTTCGTTGACCGCGGACGGTATCGCTACCTACACGGACGGGAACGAAACCCAACAAACGACCTTCCTCTACGACGGCGAAACGCTCGTAATCGAAGGCGCAAGACTGTCGAGATATTATAACGGCGAAATCGAAGTAACGGACGAAACGATCGACCCCAACTTCGATATGGAGCGTTACCAAATTTACGATTACGCAGGCACCGTTGCAAACGGGAAACTTTCGATGTACGACGGTGTGTATTTCACGAAAGAAAATCCCCTCGTTGCGGCGAAAGAAGCGTTCGTCGGCGAATTCTATATCGCTAACGCGCATTACCAATTCTACGGCGAAAGCGGTAAATGCACGGAAAACGACGCGGAAAAGAGCTTTACTTATACGGTAAACGGCGAAACGCTCGCGCTGACCTATGCGGACGGCACGACGGCAAGCGTGAATAAAGCCGACCTGCAAGCATACGATATCTTCAAAGGCACTTGGACGAAGACTGTGCTCGTAAACAAAACCTTCGTCTTCGACGGCAAAGGCGGTTTTGTCGCAACGGCGAAAATCAATAATTCCACTTCTTCTTTTAGCGGTACCTACCAAGTGGAAGCAGACGGCAAGACGGCTACTTTAAGCGACGGCTCGGTTGCTACTATCAACACGGCGGGCTATCTTGAAATCGTAAAAGACGGCAAAGTGCAGACCTATTACAACGGCGATTCGTTCGTCGGAAAATGGACGGGCGACGCGCGCAAATCGGTCGTACTTACCTTGAACGGTATTGCCCAAAACGGTTTGGGTACGGCAACGGCTGTTTACAGCGAGGGCTATTCGTTCAATCTCACTTACGAGGCAAGCGAAACGGACGGCTATTTCGTGCTCTACCAAGACGGCGCGGTATTCGGGTATTTCCGCTATCAACAGATGAACGGTCGCGGATATTTGTCCGCAAGACTGTATAACCCTATCAGCCCCACCGAGGACTACACCGCTTATACCCTTACCCGTATCGACGATTACGAGGGCGAATGGATCAGCAACAACGATATTTTGAACACCCTTACTTTCGACGGACTTGCACTCACGAACGCCGACGGTAAGCTGGCGGTTACCTATATCGTCAACGGCACGGAAGCGGAAACGGAGCTTGACTACCGTTTGAACGGCTTTACCTTGACAGGTAGCTTCTACTACAACGAACAAGAATACACGCTCACCTTCGATGAGGACGAAAAATCGTTGACGGTTGTCAGCGAAACGAACGAAGTAACGGAAATGCAACGCAAGGACCGTTTCGCGGGCTTCACTTTCGTAGACGAGTACGGCAACGAATACGAATTCGATGGCAAGGGCGCGTTGGATAAGGGCGGTAAATTCACTGCCAACAACGTTACCTACTATTATAAAAAGGTAAGCGAAACGGAATTTGCCGTATACGCAAACGCTTATACCGAGGGCGCGACGGCAATCGGCTCCGTAACGGTAGCAACCGTTGAGGGCGTAGAGAAATATTACCTGCTTACGGGTATCGGCGAAGACAAAAAGCTGTATATCAAAAACGACTTAATGGGCGACTGGGCAGTAAGCGGCGAATATGCGCTTATTGAAATCGGTGCAACGGCGTTGGACGATACCGTTCCCGCTAAATTCTTTAAGACGGAAAGCTTCGGCGGACACAAGGCGGAAATGGTCTATCTTGACGCAGGCACGCTGTACGTGAAGTATTACGTCGGCGCGGCTCCCTACGTTTACTACCTCTACCCGCAAGCGGACGGCTCGCTCGTGCTTTCCGAATCCTCGAATTTGTACGGCAGCGAATGGATCGCGATGTCGAGAGCAGACGAACTGTTCGGAGATTGGACGGTTGAAGAAACCGATGAAGACGGTGACGTTAAAACCACAACTATCTCCTTTGACGGCGTACAGAGCTCGTTCAGCTACGGCACGGCAAAACAGGTAAGCAACAGCTACGGCTCGACGGCTACGCAAACGGATTACTACTACACCGTTAAAGACGGAGGTATTCTGATGTGGACGCAAGACGCCGCGGATATCAAATATTACAAGATTGAAATTTTCAACGATACGACGAGCGGACGGTATATCAACGGCGAGCGTTCGATTAACCGCACGAGAGTGGATTCCCTCTACCTCACGAAAGCGACGGACGAAAACGGCGTTGTGTATACCTTTGACGGCGGAAATATCAATAACGCCAAGGGTACACTGACCGCAGTAAAGAAAGTCAACGGTGAAGCTCAGACCGTAGCGACCTATACTTACAAGGTAAACGCGTATAATGCAGATGACACCGCCACGATTACCTTAGAAGATAAGGCGACGGGCAAAACCTACGTTGCAACCTTGAATTATCAAGATTCCAGCAATATCACGATTACGCTGACGGAAGCCGAGGCGTAACCGCTCTTAAAACGAAGATAAAAGACTTTCCGCGTATTGCGGAAAGTCTTTTGTTTTTACCGCGTTTTAAAAGCGCGGTATTTCAACGATTATTTATCGGTCGAGCATTTACCCGTCCTTTGGAATATCGTATGAAAAACGCCCGATTTCGGCTTGTTTACCGAAATCGGGCGCAATACCTTTCTTATACGGTTTCTTCGGGTTTGTTTTCCACCTTTTTGGTACGCAAGCCCTTTTCGGTGAGCTCTACCATGATAGAATCTTCAATGGTGTAGCCCTCTTTCAAAACCCGTCTTGCAATCATGCTTTCAAGCGTAGGCTTTTTCTTTCTTCTGAAAATGCACTTTCTCTTTCTCGCACGCTTTGCTTCCTTTTCAAGCAGGTAATTTACCGCTTGCTCGGTTACGTTGATATGTAACGTCTTGTCGCTTACGTTGAGATTTTTCACTAATCTTGCGCCCGTTTTTACGCGCAACAGCGTACTGCATACAGGACAAAGATATGCCGTACCGCCCTCTTTCAGGTTGAGCGCCGCACCGCATTTCGGGCAATTTACTACCCATTCCTTGGGTTCTTGTTCCACGACTACTTCCACTTCCGTCATCGCTTTTGCTTTTGCGCACTTACACTTTTTCTCTTTCATAAATCTTTCCTGCCTTTATATATTTTTTCGTCTTTCGACTTTTTGCCTTTTTTACCGCGCGGCGCGCTTTCACGGCGCGCCGCGCCCGTTTGTTTTATTCTTGCGTACCGTCCGTTTTATCGTCCGCCGCTTCCGCCGTCGCCTCTTGTGCAACTTCTTCCGTTACCGCGGTTTCCACCGTTTCAACGGTTTCCGCCGACGATACCGTCGCCTTTTTGCGTTTGAGGAGTATCAAGGTAAGGGCAACTGCACCGCCTGCCACGACGAGCACACCGCCGACGATACCGAGGATCAAGCCAAGGTTGGAATCGTCCTTATCGCCCGTATTGCCTGCGTTTCCGCCGTTATTTTCCGTCGCCGTTCTTGCAACCGTGATATCGAGCGAAAGGGTAACCGTGTTTTCGCCGTCGTTATAGATGATTTCCACGTAGTTGTTCAAATAGGTCAGTTCGCCCGCATACGCCTCGGCAAGCGAGAGGTATTGAGGGTCAGCCACTTCGCGCGAGAGGTCTTCGTAAACGATTTCAACGACCAAGCCCGTCATATCGAATTTTTCACCCTCGTTGTACTGCGATTTATAGGTGCTGCCCGCTTGGAGCTGTAAGTTCTTGATCGCCGTCTTGATACCGAAGCGTTCTTTTACCGCACGGAGATTCGTTTCCATTGCCACCAAAGCCGCTTCCTTATCCGACACAAACTGTACCTGCGTTTTATCCTTAACGATATTATCGTAGCTGGTACGCGCGGACATTACGCTCTTTGCGAACGCTTCGACCTTCGCTTTGTTTTCGGCATTGACTTCCGCCGTCAGCCAGCTCTCCACTACCGCCGCGTCCGCAAGCACCGCTTCCAGCTTCGCCAATCCCTCTCTCGTCGCGTCGGTCATTTGAATACCCGTCGTCGCCTTATCCTTGAAGTAGAGCGAGTACACAAAATTGTCGTAACCCACACCGTTTTCGGGATAGTAGATAGTAAGTTCGCTCGTTGCCGAGCCGAACTCCGTCAAGTCCACGAAACGCGTTTCGAAGTTGGTGTAATAGTAGCCTCTATAATAGGAAGCCGCACTTTCCGTCGCGATCGTTTCAATTTGGCTTGCCACGTCCTCGCGGTAGGTAACTTCCAAAATGGGAGCTTGAATACTCTCAAAAGTAAATTCCTTGATACCGCTCATATAGAACGCGTCGTCGCCGATTGCGTTCACGCTGTAAGGCACTATCACGCTATCGAGCGCACCGTCGTTGAGTTCGAGGAACGCACCCGCTTGCACGTACACCGTGCCTTCCATAATCTCGTAAACCTTTTTACCCGCTTCGTTTTTCGATACCGTACGCCCTGCGGGATAGCAAGCAAGCTCGTATTCTCCCGCCGTTTTGTCGATATAGCGATACAGCACGCCGTAGCCGTCGTTATCCGCGTTCATTACAACGAATTTTTCGTTGTTTTCCGCCTTGAAACCAACGAGGTTATTCGCCGAAGCGAACGCCGCGTAACCGATTTCCATAACGCTTGCGGGGAGAGATACGCTCTTCATACCGCCGTTATAGAACGCGTACGCACCGATCGTTACCGCTTTGGGGATAGCTACGGAAGTATAGCTTGCCGTAAAGCTATCGTTCGAGCGGGCGGGTTCTGCCGCGAACGCACCGAGTCCGATTTCCGTTGCTTCCGCAAGGTTGAGGCTCGTCATCGCCGTATTATAGAAGGCATATGCGCCGATTTTTTGCAACAGGTTCAAGTTGGTAACGGTAGTAAGCGAGCTTGCGCCAAAGAACGCCCATGCTTCCGTTTCCGTTACTTGGTTAGAGAGTGCTACGCTGGTAAGCTCGGCGCAATTATAGAATGCGCCTTCGCCGATAACCGTCTGCGTATCCGCAAGCGTAACGCTCGTTATCTTGGTGTTTGCAAAGGTATATTTACCCGTCGCCGTCGCGCCGTTTGCAAAGCTTGCGCTCGTCAATTTATTTGCCCCGCCGAAGGTATAGAACCCAAGCTTTTCCATCGCGGGAAGCTCCGCTATCGTCAGTTCGGTACAGCCGTAGAAGGTATAATCTCCCATTTCCGTAACGCTTGCGGGAAGCACGATCGCATTCACACCCGTTTCCGCCGCCGCTTTGACTCTTACGATATAACGGCAGTCATAGAATACGGAGTTGCCCAGCTTCGTCAAGCCGTCCGCCGTCAAAGCACGGATAGACGAGGTTGCGAACGCATAGTCGCCAAGGCTTGTTACCGTGTCGGGCAACGCAATCGCTTTGATTTTCGCGCCGTAGAACGCACGGGCGGGGATTTCCGTAAGGCTTGCGCCGTTGAAATCGATTTCGCCAACCTGCGAGCTTTCAAACGCGCCCTCGCCCAGCTTCGTAACGCCGCTGTGCAAGGTTGCTTTCGTGATATTGCTGTTTGCAAACGCATAACTGCCGATTTCCGTTACGGTTGCGGGAACGGTAAATTCGCCCTCTACCGAGCCGTTGACAAAGAGTAGTTTCGTTTTGTCTTTATTATAGATAACGCCGTTTTCTTCCGCGTATTTGGTCGAACCGTCCGCTACGCTGACCGCAATACCCTTAAACGCAAGTCCTCCATTCGTCAATGCGGAAAGCTCGAACGAATCGCCGATCGTGAGCGCGTTTACTTTCGTGTTCTCGAACGTGCCCGCACCGATCGTACGAATCACTGCACCCTCCCCGAAGGTTACGACGAGTCCGCCGTTCGTTGCCGTACCGCAATTTTTGAACGCGCGCGCGCCGATATCGAAATTATACGCACTGCCCGTAGGCGAAACGAAGTTCGCTTTGGTAAGCTTGGTACAATCTTCAAACGCGCCGTCGCCGAGCTTGGAGGTTTTAATCGTTACTTCCGTAAGCTTGTTACAGCCCTTGAACATTTCGTTGCCGAGGGCGGTGAATTTACCCGTCGTTACGCTCGTGATACCCGTGCAACCTGCAAAGACGCTGTTTCCGCTCATATGCAAACCGCTCAAATCCACGCTCGTAAGCGAGGTACAGCCCGCAAACGCGCGGTGGTGCATCGTACCGATACTGGGCATATCCACCACTTCCGCAAGCGAGGTACAACCGCTGAAACAATCGTTTGCGACTGTGATTGTCTTTGCGTTGGAGAAATCTATCTTTTTCAGCTTTTTACAGTTCAGGAACGCCTGTTCGTAAATCATCGAAAGGTCTGCCCAGTCGATGGACGAATCCACTACCGTTTCGCCGTTTACCACGCTTTCGCGAGGGCTTGTGGAAACGAAGTACACTTCTTCCAAGGCGGTACAGTTTTCAAACGCCCGTTCGTTGATTTGCGTAACGGAAGAGGGAATAACGATTTTCTTAATGTTGTCGTTGTCCTTGAACGCTTCCGCGCCGATATACATAATGTTGAGGTCGGTGGGAATCCAAAGCACGCCGTCGTCCTTGTTATAGCCTACGCCGTTATAGTCCTGTAAGGTAAAGTTGCCGACTGTAAATTCATTGACGACTTTCAGCGTAACGCTCGCCGAATACAAAGTAGCCACGCCGTCACGGATAACTTTCGCTTCGATGATCGCCGTACCCTTTTTCAAGGTGGTTACGTTGCCGTTTTCGTCTACCGTCGCCACCGCTTCGTTCGTCGAGCTCCACGAAAATTCCATGCCTGTCATCGGATGATACCAAGGGTCTTTGAGGATTTCCAAATTAAAGGTTTTACCCGCGGTTACTTCAACCATGCCCTGTGCTTTCAACAACGCAAGCGAAGCCGTATCCTTGATGATACCGAACGAAATGGAAGGTACGCCCGACAGCGTTTGCACGCTCTCCGTTACCGTTACGAAAATATCTTTCGTTACGCCGTTGTTGCGGTTGGTTACCGTTACCTTGACAGGTTTCTCCCCCGTCGCCGCAAGCCCGACGATTTCGCCGTTCTTTACGCCTACCTTGCTCTCGTCCGCCGATATCCACTTAAAGTTGGATAAATCGCCGTCGCCCTCGTATACAAGCGAAACCTTATGCGTTTCGTAGATATCGAGTTCGATATTCTCTTCGCCCTCTGCAAGAGCGAAATCTTCGGGAAGATTGCCCGTATGGAGCGCGTCGAGGTTGAGCTGATACAAACAGCTGTTTACCGCGTAGTCGTCGATTTGCAAATACATTTGATTACCGTATTTTTCGTAAATATCGGTAATTTCAATGGAAACGGTCGTCGTGCCGTTCTTGTTGCCGTTTCTAACAGGCGTGGGATATTCCGTCGCCAATTGAAGCACGAGCTCGCCCTCCGCGTTTTCGGTGGGATAGCAAAGCATAATCGCTTGTGCATAGTGGTTGTCGTAAACGTCCACGTCGAGATAGATACGCTGTTTTTCTTTATTGCCGTCTTTATAATTATAGAAACGCACGCGCGCGTCTTCCAACACAGGCGCTTCGTAGTCTACCGTGAAGGTAAACGAATACGTGCCGTTCGGCTTGGTATTTTCTTCGGGCATATCCATATAGAATTCCAAATCCATACGGTACTGACCGTTACCGACAAGCCCCTCTAATTCGGGATACAGCTCTAATTCCACGTTGGCAGGCACTGCCGAACCGCCGCCCGAATACGCCTTACCCACGCGGTTGATATAGTCGGATTTGACTACTTCGCCCGTTTCCGTGTTATACAGCGTGTACTGTACCTGCCGAGCGTTTCTCAAAAGTCCTGCATACACGGCTTTGATACCCGTTGAAGTCAGATAGTTTTCCGCTTCGCCCTCGCCGTGGTATTCGTTGTAACGGGAAATCGCGTTAAATTTCTCGTCCGTGTAAACGGGATCGTCGTCCTCGTCTACAAGGTAAACGTAGCTGCCCATAGGCAGAATATACTTTTCATTATAATAGATAGAGTAAGGCTGCGTTGCCCAAACGCTTGCCTTGATTTTTTCTTCGTCCTTTTTAGACGCGTCCTGCTCGTCCGCCGCAACCTCGTACGCCGTATAGTCAAGCATAGGCGAACCTTCCCAGTCGCCGTGGAAGCCGAGGAAGGGAATACTCAAATCGCACTGCCCCGCGGACAAGGATTTCAGCTTCAAGAAGCCTTCCACGTACATACCGTTGGGGAATCTTGCCAAATAGTCAAGGTCGGCTTGCGTAAGGGTAATTTTCGCCGAAACGGTTGCCGTTTCGCCCGCTTTTACCGTAACGGTATTGCCGTTAAGCGTTCCGCCGTCCGTTACCGTCCAAACCGCCGAAGCGTTCTTGAACATATACGCCTGCTCGGCAACCGCCAAGCCGTCCGCCGCGATCGTTTCGGTAAACACCAAATGGTCCGCCGTGAATACGAGGTCGGCAGAGCCGAAGTTGGTTACTTTAAAGGTAAGCTCGCCGTTATCGCCGTACACGCTGTTCTTCTCTTCGTTGTCGCCGATTTCCAGCTTGGGGCGGTAATCGCTTTCCGCGTTATCCACCCAAAGGTATGCGCTCGTCGCGTCGATGATATTCGCAAGCGAACCCAAGCCCGCGCCCTGTTTGCGGGGGGAATACGGTTCGCCAAGCTGATCGTATACCGTCGTTGCCGTACTCATCATAAGCTGATTGGCAAGGCGGTTTACCTTAACGGGATCGATTTCGCCGTCCGCGCCCTTGACAAGGTGCGCAAGGTCGGTCTTGATATAATTTCTGACGATCGCCATAACGCCCGCCATGTTCGGCGAAGCCATCGAAGTACCGCTCTGTTCGCCGTAACCGCCGGGAACGGTCGAAGTGATTTCCCCGCCGTGCGCCGTGATTTCGGGCTTCAATTTCAAGTCGTGCGTGGGACCCCAAGAGGAAAATTCGCTCATAAACGGCCCTGCTTTCGTATCGAGGCTGATTTTGATTTTACCCACGCGGCCGTTTTCGAGCGTTGCGCCCTCTACGAGCGCGTTACCCGCGTCCATATTGATAGATACGGCAGGAACGGGATTATCGATTTCGCCGAGGTTCATTCGAATGATACCCGCGACGTTATTATATACGATGACTGCCGCCGCGCCCATACGCATCGCGACCTCTACCTTTTCTTGGAAGGTGTTGTCGCCGCGCTTGATAAGCGCGATTCTGTTCAAGCTTCCGTTTTCGTTTTGGAAAAGCTTACGGATAGAATCGGTATAGTCTGCCGTCGAGCCCGTACCGGGAACGACGACGTATTCAAATTCGCCCGAGGGGACGATTTTGAGCATATCCTCGGCAAAGTCGTAGGGGTTACCGTTTTCGTCGCGCGATTCTTCGTAGAATACGAACGTTTCGTTGTCCCCCTCTCCGCCGATCATATACGGAGCTTCCTGACCGCTGATACTTGCAACGGACAGGGACGCCGCAAAGGTGGAAGGCGAACCGACCGTGCTGGAATCGGGGTTGGAGATAAGGTTCGTACCGAACACACCGCCGTAGCCCGAGCTGTAATCGTTACTTGCCGCGCAAACGAGGCTGATACCCGCCTTTTTCACGTTTTCGTAAACGGCGTTGAGCATTTCGCCCTCGTCGTCGCCGTCGTCCGTCGTCGAGAATCCGCAGGAAGTACCCAGCGACATATTGATAACGTCCACGCCGAGCAATACACAGTCTTCCAACGCCGCGATAATATCTTCGGGCACCGCACCGCCCAAATCCTCGTCGTCGAGGTCGTCGGTGAATACCTTACAAATGACGAGTTGCGAATCGGGTACGACGCTTCTAAATTCCTTATCGGTGATTTCGTTACCGTCTTTATCGGTATAGCCGTCTTTATTATAACCGCCGATAATACCCGCAACGTGCGTACCGTGGTTGGAGTAGGACGGATACACGTCGGGATCGTCGTCTGCGTAGTCGTACGCAAAAGGCACTTTTTCGCTTACGTAAACGTCTTTAACGTTAAGCGAGCCCGATCTTTCTTCTGCTTTGAGGTTTTTCGCCGTCAGCTTACCCGCCACCATATCTTCCGACCAAGCGGGATTTTCGGGCGCGTATTGGAACGCCTCGTGCGTATAGTCAAGTCCCGTATCGAGTACGGCGACAACCGTACCCTCGCCGTAATCGCCTTTCGTACCGTCGGTATTGTTATACGCGTCGTTGACGTTGGTGTAATCGAGGGAATTATAAATACCCGTATCGTATTTACTGGTGGTATTGAACACCTCTTGCGTAGAAGTCGTTTTTACCGTTTTCGGCACGGCGTACGCCGTCGTGATAACCGCGCTCTTTACGCCGTCCATTTTCTTGATTTTGGACACGTATTGCGTGTCGATTTCAATTGCGACCGCGTTTAAAAGCACGTCGTAAGTACCTTTGAGCTTATACGAAATACCCGCTTGCTTCAATTTCCGCAAAAATGCGTTTTGCTGAGAAGCGATATCCGAAGCCGCCTTTTCGCCCGTAAAAGTGTTTGCAAAGTTCGTAACCGAATTTTCACCCGCCGCGTCGGAAAGGCTTTCGCCCGTAAGCGTAACCATGACCGTGCGCGTTTCGTAGGTGGGTTTTACCTCCTCCGAGGTCATAACCCCGCTATTGAAATTCTCTGCGCGCAGAGCGGAAGTATCGAACTGCCCCGTAACGTCCGTAAACGCCAAATTTTGCGTTGCCGTGGTAGGCAAGCCGTTTTCGGCGTTCAAGCGCAGAGCGCTCTCCACTGCGAGCGTGGACGCAAAAGTCAACGCCAACGCGCCGCATAAAATCCGTTTTACTGTTCTTTTCATAAAGCCTCCTGAGCCGTTTACTCTTCTTTCGCTCGGTATCCGCGCGTAAAATTCTTTTTCCTGCTTTCCGTTAAATTTCTTTCCTGTTTACGCATTACGCCCAGTATACCGTATTATAAAATTATACCTATACTATTTTATACTTATTTCGCATATTTGTCAAGGCTTTTTCTATATCTATAAAAAGTCCGTTTTATTTTTTTGCGTGAAAGTTTTGTGAATACAAAAGCGTCGCTTTCGATTGCACCGCCATGAAATTTTCACATATCGTACACGAACGCTTGACAAGTTGCTTTCTTTTGTACTATAATTATATGACAATTAAAATGGTATAAAATGGGCTGTTGTCCAAAAAAAAGAAAAAAAGGAGTACCGATAATGGCAAAAAAACGCATCAAAAAGCGCAAAATATTTACAATGATCGGGTTTATTGTCTTCTTTATCGGGTTGATGGTATTCCTTTTCTCGGGCGACAATTTCGTGATTTTGCAAGAGCTTTTTAAAGAGGACGTTACAAAAGAAGAAGTCCGCGCTTCGCTTGAAAACCTTGGTTTTAAAGGATATTTCACTATCGGTATTTTGTCGATGTTGCAGGTCGTTTTAACCATTCTTCCTGCCGAACCCACACAGGTTATGGCGGGCGTTGCGTTCGGGCTTTGGAAAGGCGGACTTATATGTCTTGCAGGTGTGTTCGTCGGCAATACGCTTATCTACGTTTTATATAAAATTTACGGGGATAGATTGGAAGAATTTTTCGAAAAAAACGCAGAGTTCGATTTTGAAGCGGCACGACATTCGCCCAAGATTATCGCCGTCGTATTTATCCTCTATTTCCTCCCCGCTATTCCCTACGGACTGATTTGTTTTTTCTCCGCCTCGCTCAATTTGAAATACCCCAAATATATTCTTTTGACGACGCTCGGCTCTATCCCCTCTATTTTGATCGGCGTAGGGCTTGGACATCTTGCTATCGCTTCCAGTTGGATTTTGTCCCTCTGCGTGTTTGCGGTGCTCGTGGTATTGCTTATATTGCTGTATAAATATAAATCCGCCGTTTTTAAAAAGGTAAACGAGTTTATGAATTCCAAAAAAGAATATTCGTCTAAAACGACGGTAAAAAAATACAATCCGTTTATTTATAACGCCGCGGCGGCAGGAAGCGTGTTATTTTTCGATACGAGAATGAAGCTTATCTTAAAAAATAACGTCGGAAAACTGGAACGTCCTGCAATCGTGCTTTGCAACCACGGCTCGTTTATCGACTTCGTATACGCGGCAAGACTGCTCAAAAAAGAAAAACCGCATTTCGTTGTGGCAAGACTGTATTTTTACCATAAAAAATTAGGGAATCTCTTACGAAAGGTCGGCTGTTTCCCCAAGAGTATGTTCACGGCGGATATTGAAAACGCGAAAAACTGTATGCGCGTACTCTCCCAAGACGGCGTGCTTGCCATGATGCCCGAAGCGCGGCTCTCCACTGTGGGAAAATACGAGGGTATTCAGGAAAAGACGTATCGCTTTATTCAGCGTGCAGGCGTACCCGTCTACGTCATTCGAGTTCGGGGCGATTATTTTGCCAGCCCCAAATGGGGAGATAAATTACGGAAAGGCGCGCGGGTGGAAGCTTCCTTGGATAAGCTCTTTGACAAGGACGAAACGAAAACGCTTGACCTTGAACAGGTACGCCAGCGCATAGACGAAGCGTTATCGTATAACGAATTTACCTGGTTACAAGCGCACCCCGATTACACTTATAAATCAAAAACCTTGGCGGTAGGACTGGAAAACATCCTTACCCTCTGCCCCGAATGTAAAAAGCATTACACACTGAAAACGGACGGATTAACTATTTCTTGTTCGGAGTGCGGTTTTACCCGCACGCTGAACAACCGCTACGGGTTTACCGTAGCGAGCCCGTTTGAGAATTTTGCGCAGTGGTACGACTGGCAGAAATCGAAAATAGAGCGGGAAATGCGGGAAAATCCCGATTTCAAATTAGAAAGCGCGGTAACCCTTAAACACGCGAGCAAAGACGGAAAAACGATGCTCTGCGAGGCAGGCAAGGGCGTTTGCGTTTTGGATAAAACGGGGCTTTGCTACCGTGGCGAGGAGTTCGGTCAACAAATAGAAAAACGGTTTGCGTTATCGGATATTTACCGTTTACTCTTTGGCGCGGGCGAGGATTTCGAAATTTACGAGGGCGATGAGATTTGGTACTTTATCCCCGAAGAAAAAAGAAGCTGCGTCGATTGGTACATCGCCAGCGAGCTTTTGAAAAAAATTTACGAATGAGGGGTTACAATGGAAAATGAGAAGTCGGTAACGGCGGAAAACAAAGAAAAGGCGTTTTCTTCTATCAGTACGAGATCGTTCGTACTCGTCATGGTCTTGCTTTTAGCCGTACTCGCTTTAAGCGGTATTCTTTCGTATATTATCCCCCGCGGATATTGCGAAACGGACGAAAACGGCGCAATACTCATTGACACCTATGTTTCCAAAGGCGTGCAGGGAATTGCGGTTTGGCGGGTACTGACCGCCCCTTTCCGCGTGTTCGCTTCGTCCGACGCACTGACTATCATTATGATAAGCGTGTTTTTGCTGATTATGAGCGGCGTTTTTAACCTGCTCGATAAAACGGGCGGGATCCGTATCGTCATCGGCAAAACTATGCAAAAATTTTCCGCCAAGAAAAAACTCGTCGTATGTATCACGACCTTGATTTTTATGGCGTTCGGCAGTTTCTTCGGCTTATTTGAAGAACTCGTTACCCTGCTCCCTATCGTCGTGCTGTTTATGCTTTCGATGGGCTTTGACACAATGACGGGCTTGGGCGTGTGCATGATGGCGGCGTGCTTCGGATTTTCCGCCGCAATCACGAACCCCTTTTCCGTCGGACTTATCCCCGACCAAGCGGCAAATCTGGGTATTTCGTTCAGCGTTGCCGACGGCGCGTGGCTGCGTATCGTGTTCTTTTTATTGATTTACACGGCTGTATGTGCGTTTTTACTGTTGCATATCCGTAAAATCTCACGCAATCCGAAAAAGTCCCCCTCTTACGAAATCGACCTTGAAAAGCGGAAAAATCTCGTACTTTCCCTTTCCGACAACCCCGAACGGGAAAACCGTATCTTTAAAATCTACGCCGTATTTTTCAGCGTACAGCTTGCCGTATTGCTTTTGATTGCAAGTATTCGCGCCATTTCAGGGTATGCGATTCCCATTCTCGCCGTAACCTTCCTCGTGGGCGGTATCGTCGCGGGCTTGCTCGTTTGCGAGAAAAAGAGCGAGGTTGCCAAGCATATGGGCAAGGGTGCGCTCGCAATGCTCCCCGCCGTCGTTATGATTGCGATTGCCTCGTCCGTGAAACTGGTTATGGAAGAAAGCGAGATACTCTACACGGTAATGCACGCCGTCGTCGAGGTGCTCAGCGGGCAAAATAAATTCGTCTGCGTGATTTTGCTGTATTTCCTGATTTTGTTTTTACAGCTGTTTATCGGCTCGGCAAGTGCGAAAATCTTTTTGATAATGCCTATCGTTTTGCCGATCAGCGCCACGCTGGGAATTACCCCTACCGTGCTTGCGCTCACCTACTGTATCGCCGACGGGTTCACGGACGTTATCCTGCCCACCAACCCCGTGCTTTTGATCGGTCTTTCTATGGCGAACGTTTCCTATGGCAAGTGGGTAAAATGGACTTGGCTTATGCAGCTTTGCGTTTTCGCCTTTACCATTTTGTTCCTGCTGTTCGCCGTTGCAATCGGCTATTAAAAATCGAATAATAAAACCCCGCCGTGATTTGTAAAATCACGGCGGGGGTTTCGTATATTCCGTTACAGTATCACCGCTTGAAACAGCATAAAGATAAGCGGTATCGTTACAATCGACATCACGTGCGTTACGAGCGCCATACCCGCCGCGTCGGACACGTCCTTGCCGTACCCTGCGGGCACGACTATTGTATTCAATCCAAGAGGCATCGCCGCCACGCACAACGAACAAATCAAGAAGGTTTCATTGATAAACGCGTTTCTCGGCAGTACCAAGAAAATAAGAATAAACAACAGCGGATACACCACTAATTTCAAGCCCGACATCAAGTAGATACGCCATTTTTTGATAAGCGCAAGAATATCTAATTTCCCCAAGGTCATACCGGTCAAAAGCATTGCAACGGGCGACATACAGTTCCCCGATACGTTAATAACGCTCAAAATTGCCGAGGGAAGCTTCAAGCCCCAGCCCGTAAGTCCCAAAACGATACCGATCAGCGTGGCAACCAGCATGGGATTCGCCAGATTTTTCAAGCCATCTTTGAGCGTGTGTTTTTCCTCGCCCGAACCCGAAATAAGCAAAACGGGTACACCCCAAAGATAAATCAAAAGCCAGAACGGCAAGCAGAAAATGAGGTAATCGGAGAAAATTTCGGGGAATACCGCACTCACGATTGCGTTTCCCATATACGCGAAGTTGGAAAAGGTCAATCCGTAAACGGCAATTTTCCGTAAATAGTTTTCTTTAAAAACGAGCTTTGCGCAAAGAAACGACAGCGGGATAAGCACTACGAGCACGGCGAAGCTCATGAGGAGCAGCTTCCACATTTTGCCAAGCGTATCCACCGTGCAGTTGGTAATGAAAGTACCCATTACGAGCGCGGGTATAAAGAGTAAATTTTCGAGGCGGGATAACACGCGCGAAGAGTCGTCGGGGATAAATTTCCATTTCGCCAAAATGAAACCTATCGCGATAAAAGCGAACAGAAATACCATTTGCGAGAGTAAGGGAGCAAATAAATCCATAGCTTTTTCCTTCTTTTGCTATATTCAAACGGTTTACATTATATCACAAAAAAATCTTACCGTCAAATAAAAACTATGCCCCGAAGAAAATCCGAGGCATAGTTTTTATATTGCTTTATTTAATGTTTTTATACATAGGACCGTACGCTTGGCAAGCTCTGTAATCCTGCCCTTCCTTATCCATTCCAAACGCATTCCAGCTAGCGGGGCGGTAAATCTTGTCCTCGTCTACGTTGTGCATACATACGGGAATTCTCAACATCGAACACATCGTAATCAGGTCTGCGCCGATATGTCCGTAAGAGATTGCGCCGTGGTTTGCGCCCCAGTTATTCATTACGTCGTAAGCGGAAGTAAACGCGCCTTTGCCTGTAATTCTCGGTGCAAACCAAGTGCAGGGCCAAGTGTAGTCGGTACGTTTCCAAAGTTTGTCTGTAACTTCATCTGGAAGCGCAACAGTCCAACCCTCAGCAATTTGCATTACAGGGCCTAAGCCTTTTACCATATTCAATCTTATCATCGTACAAGGCATTTCCGCTCTCGTTACGAAACGGGAAGAATATCCACCGCCACGGAAGTAACCGAGGTCAGCATACGGCCAAGTCGTCGCTTTCATACAAGCGTCGATATCCTTGTCCGTCATCTCCCACCACTTCTTCATTACCGCGTTGCCGTTCTCGTCCTTGACTTCACCGCAAGCGTCTACGCAAGCCGCGCCCGAATTGATAAGGTGGATAAAGCCGTCCGCTTCCTTTGCCTTGCCCTCGATTTCGTAGCCCGTTACACGCTTAATCGCATCGCCCGACCAGTAAGTACGAACGTCGGCGAAAATCTGTGCTCTGCCCGTCAAGAGTTTCATAAACAGCATAGAAACGCCGTTCAAGGTATCGTTCTCGGTCGCCAAAACGTACGGCTCTCTCGCGCCGTTCCAATCGAAAGACGAGTTCAAAATACTTTCGGGGAAATCGCAGTTGGGATAGAAGTCCGTCCACTGTCTTTGTCCTTGGAAGCCCGCCGCGATTGCGTTATGACCAACCATTTCTTCTTCACAACCTTCAGGAAGATTTGCATTGCCGTTCATAAGGTCTTTAATAATACACGCCATCTTCGCGGTAAATTCCCAGTCCTTTGCTTTCTGTTCTTTTGTGCGTTGCATATTTTCGGGATTTTTATCAAAGTCGTCGTTGCACTTTTCTTTCACCCAAGCAAGTGCTTTTTGGTATTCCGCTTCGTCGTAGATTCCCTCAGACATTCGACGAATGATTTCCACTTCGTCCACGCTTTCCACTCTCATACCGAGATATTCTTCAAAGAAGTTCACGTCGACAATCGAACCTGCAATGCCCATACAGATAGAACCGATTTGCAGGTAGGATTTTCCACGCATCGTCGCCACAGCCACCGCCGCGCGAGCAAAACGGAGCAATTTTTCCTCTACGTCCGCAGGAATGGAAGTATCGTCCAAGTCTTGAACTTCATGCCCGTAAATGCCGAATGCAGGCAACCCTTTTTGCGCATGACCAGCAAGCACCGCCGCAAGATACACTGCGCCCGGACGTTCTGTGCCATTAAATCCCCACACCGCCTTAATCGTCATAGGGTCCATATCCATTGTTTCACTGCCGTAGCACCAGCAAGGTGTTACGGTTAAAGTAATGTCAACGCCCTCTTTCTTGAATTTTTCACGGCACGCCGCAGCTTCTGCCACTCTGCCTATTGTTGTATCGGCAATTACCACCTTTACA
>JAZNDR010000040.1:0-10076 GCA_045588185.1 Candidatus Scatosoma sp.
GCTAACGCAAAAACCCCGACTTATGAAAGTCGGGGTTTTGATTTTTCTTTTAAAAACGATTAGTCGGCTTTTTTCATCGTTCTGATGCATCTCGCGCAAACGTAGCCTTCCATCTCCTTGCCGTCCTCGACGTAGGAAACTTT
Organism: Candidatus Scatosoma sp.; assembly: GCA_045588185.1. Taxonomy (GTDB): domain Bacteria; phylum Bacillota; class Clostridia; order Christensenellales; family Borkfalkiaceae; genus Scatosoma. The sequence goes on from JAZNDR010000040.1 coordinate 144, forward strand.
CTGTACGTTTACCTTAAAAGTTCTTCTCGTTTTACGATTGGAGTGGCTGACGTTGTTGCCCGAAGCCTGACCTTTACCGCAAATATTGCATACTCTCGACATATTGACACCTCCGTTGGGGTAATTTTACCTTGGTTTTATAGTTTTTTTACTTATTTTCCGCTCGTCAAAGAACGCGCTTACCAAAACAAGCACTAATAATATATCATTTCTGAAAAGAAAAATCAATCAAAAACGAGGGCAAAAAAACAAAAAATAAAAAATATTCGGAAAAATTTGAAAAAAGACTTGCCAAACGGAAGTAAATAGTGTAAAATGAAAGAGTACTTGGAGAATGCTTATGTCAGTAAACACCAACAACGCGTACGGCAAAATATCTATTTCCGACCTTGCGATTGCCAAGGTTGCTTCGCATACCGCGATGGAATCTTACGGAATAGTGGAAATGGTTTCCCGCCGTTTTACCGATAGTCTGGCTTTACTTATGAAAAAAGACAGCGGTGGCAGAGGTATCAAGGTAACTACCTCGGGCAACCGTATTTATATCGACGTGTACGTTATCATTAAGTACGGCGTATCTATTAACGCCGTGGCGGAATCGCTGAAAGAAGCGATTAAATATAAGGTAGAGTCTTTCACGGGTATGATCGTTGCCACCGTCAACGTCAACGTGATCGGCGTAAAATTGTAGTTTGCAAGCGCAGCCGAGTTTCGGTGTTGCGCTTTTTTCCGTGAAGAGAGCCCTATATACTATATAATATAAATCCAAAGGCAACTCTTCCATTCCGTCCCGTTCGTCTTTCAGGGGATTTAATAGGCGGCGGCGACAGTTTTTACGAATATTGAATTAAGGAGCATTTCATAATGCATAAAACGATAAACAGCACCGAATTCCGTAAAATGATTTTGGTCGGCGCAAAGCAACTGGAACTCAACCGCGCAAAGGTAGACGCACTCAACGTATTCCCCGTTCCCGACGGCGATACGGGTACGAATATGTCGCTTACGATGCAGTCGGCTGTAAGAGAGCTTACCGCTTGTCAATCGAGCGCGTTTGCCGAGGTTTGCAACAGCGTGTCCAAAGGCGCGTTAAAGGGCGCAAGAGGGAATTCGGGCGTTATTTTATCCCAAATACTCAAAGGGATTTGCTCGGTACTTGGAAAATGTGAAAAGGAAGCGGACACCAAGCTGTTCGCAAAGGCTATGGAGCAGGGTACGAAAGTCGCCTACGGCGCCGTTTCCGTGCCTAAGGAAGGTACGATTCTTACCGTTATCCGTATGATGAGCGAGCACGCCGTCAAGGTTGCGGGTAAAAAGAAGAATTTTGAGGATTTCTTCAAGGACGTTATCGAAGAGGGCGAAAAAGCGCTTGCGCTCACGCCTGAGCTTCTTCCCGTATTGAAAAAAGCAGGCGTCGTGGACTCTGGCGGCGTAGGTCTTATGACCATTATCAAGGGCTTTGCTTCCGAACTTACGGGCGAGGAAATTGCGGACAGTATTACCGAAACGGAGCCCGCGCAGACGGACGAATCGGAATTTGGCGATAACTCGGCAATTCTTGCTATGGATATCGGCGATATTCAGTACGCGTACTGTACCGAATTTTTCATTATCAATTTAAAAAAGAGCACCACGCTTTCGGCAATCGACCGTTTGCGTGAAAAGCTGATGGCACTTGGCGACAGCGTTATCTGTATCGGCGACCTCGACCTTGTGAAAGTGCACGTACACACCAACCAACCGGGCAAAGCGCTTTCGTATGCGTTGGAACTGGGCGAGCTTGATAGACCGAAAATCGAGAATATGTTAGAGCAAAACCGCCAAATCAAAGCGAAGATGGAAGCGGAAAAGAAAGAAATGGGTATGCTTGCGATCTGTACGGGTACGGGGCTTTCCGAAATTTTCAAGGATTTGCTCGTAGACCGTATTATCGAGGGCGGACAGACGATGAACCCCAGCGCAAGCGATATTGCCAACGCGGCGCAAAAAATCAACGCGGAGCATATTTTCGTATTCCCCAACAATAAAAACATTATTCTTGCGGCGGAACAGGCGAAAAATCTCGTAGAGAATAAGACGATCCACGTTATTCCCACCAAGAACGTACCGCAGGGCTTTGCGGCGGCGCTTGAATTCAACCCCGAAGTGAGTGCGGAAGAGAATAAGACGAACATGATCCACGCGCTCGATAACGTGAAAGCGGGTCAGGTAACTTACGCGGTGCGTAACACCTCGCTCAACGGCTTCTCTATCAAAGAGGGGGATATTATCGGCTTGGACGATAAGAAGATTTTGGCGAAATCCCATTCCATTGAAGAAACGGTTGTGAAACTGATTGCGAGAATGAAGGAGGATTTCCACCAAATGATTACCCTTTACTACGGCGAGGACGTCAAGGAAGAGGAAGCGGAAGCGCTTTGCGCCGCTATCGCGGAAAAATATCCCGATTGCGACGTAGATTTCCATAACGGCGGTCAGTCGGTGTACTATTATATCCTCTCGTTAGAGTAAAGTATAAACAAGTGAATAAACGTATAAATATACAAAAATAAGCGAATAATGAAGGCGACGGGGCGGGAGTCTTGTCGCCTGTCGTTTTAAAATGGCGTAGGGTAGAATATGAAGCTTTCTTGGCTCCGTTCGATCGGAGAAAAACGCGAAAAGGATTTCAATAAGCTGGGCATTTACGAGGCGGAAGACCTCGTAAGGTTTTATCCGCGCGCGTATCTTGATTTGACCGAGCGGGCGTCTTTGAGAAACGCCTATCATAACGACGTGGTACTGATCGCGTGCGAGGTTACGCGGCTTGCGCCCGTCAACTTCTCCGCGCCCCGTAAAATGGTGCGTGCGTTCTGTTCGCAGGACGGCTTACCCTTTACCGCGATTTGGTTCAATCAACCGTACGTAGCGCAAAAATTAAAGCCGGGGGAATACCTGTTTTACGGACGGATACAAAACAAATTCGGGCAAATTTCTATCGTCAATCCCACCTTTGAACCACTCGATAAAAACTACCGTTTAAAGGGTATCGTGCCCGTGTATTCCCTGAAAGGGAAATTGAGCCAAAAAATCATTCGCGACGCCGTGAAAGAGGCGTTACAACGGGTGAATTTAAACAGCGTGATACCCTATCCGATTATAAAAAAATACGAACTTCCGTCTTTGGAAAAATCGTATTTTCAGGTGCATAATCCGCCCGATAGCGACACGCTTGCGCGCGCGTCCGAGCGTATTGCCTTGGAAGAATATTTCATACTTATTTCCGCGTTCAAATTGATAAAGGGCGGGAAAGAAGAGGTGCGTATCAACCGTTACGGCGTAACGGCGGGCGAGGTAAAGGAGTTCGCGGCTCGCTTTGGGTTTGAGCTTACCGACGGTCAGAAAAATGCCGTCAACGAGATATTTGAAAATTTACACGGTCCTGCGCGAATGAACAGACTGTTGCAAGGGGACGTGGGCAGCGGTAAAACGGCGGTGGCACTTTGCGGGATTTTTATGGCGGTAAAAAGCGGATACACCGCGGCGTACCTTTCGCCGACCGAAGTGCTTGCCGCGCAAAATTATAACGTGCTTAAAAAATTCTTTCCCGATTACGAAGTGGGGTATCTTGCGGGCGGAATGACGGCGAAAGAAAAGCGGGAAATGAAAAACCGTTTAAAAAACGGCGAAATTGATATTCTTTGCGGTACGCACGCCATTTTACAAGGGGACGTGGAAATTCCCCGTCTGTCCTTTATCGTTTGCGACGAACAGCACCGTTTCGGCGTGGCGCAGAGAAACGCACTCGCGGAAAAGGGCGTGGGCGCGGATATGCTCGTTATGAGCGCAACGCCGATTCCCCGTACCCTCTCGCTGATTTTTTACGGGGATTTGGAGGTTACTTCCATTCACGATAAGCCCAAGGAACGGCAGGAAGTCGCTACCTCTATTATTCCCGAAAGCAAGTACGACGATATGCTCGAATACGTGAAGAAAGAAACGCGGGCGGGCAAGCAGGCGTATTTCGTGTGCGCGAAGATAGACGACGATGAAGAGGGCTCTATTATCAGCGTGAACGAGCTTCTTGACGAGCTGAAAAACAGACTCCCCACTGTCAAATTCGGTTTGTTGCACGGCAGAATGAAAGACAAGGAAAAGTCGGAAGTGATGTCGGCGTTTAAAAACCGTGAATACGATTGCCTCGTTTCCACGACCGTTATCGAGGTAGGCGTAGACGTGCCAAACGCCACGATTATGATTATCTACAACGCCGAGCGGTTCGGGCTTTCCCAGCTCCACCAGCTTCGGGGCAGAGTCGGGCGCGGAGCGGAAAAGAGTTATTGCTTTTTGTTAATGGGCGCGGACGGCGAAACGGCGCGCGAACGCTTGGCGACCTTGAAGAACAACACGGACGGGTTCAAGATTGCGGAAAAAGACCTTGAAATGCGTGGGGGCGGGGATTTCTTCGGCACAAGGCAATCGGGGAAACTGCTTGGAGATATCAAGAATTTGAAGTATCCCACGCAAGTGGTGTTTGCGGCAAAGAAACTCTCGGACGAAACCTTTGAAAGTCGATTTGACAGCGAGGAGCTTCGAAAAGCCGCGCTTAAAAAGTACGACAGCTTGAAAGACGTGGTATTAAATTGACGGATAAACGTAAAAAATAGAAGAAATTATGAAATTTTTTCTTTCACGCTATTGACGAATAGAAAAATTTGGTGTATAATAAAATCAGCGGAATGCAAACGGAGGTGGCGTATGGCTACGATGAAAGACAAATGGAGTGTTAGCGAACTCAAATTCAACGAAAACGGATTGATCCCCGTAATCGCGCAGGACTACGAAAGCGGCGAGGTATTGTTGCTTGCGTATATGAACGAAGAAGCGGCGGCAAAGACGGTGGAAACGGGTTATACGCATTATTACGATATCGAGAAAAAGGTAGTGGACACCTTCGGTGCGTCGCTTGGCAATACGCAAAAGGTAAAGGCGGCGTTTATCGAGAACGGCGGCAGCGCGCTTCTTTTAAAGGTACAGCAAAACGGCAACGCCGATCCCGAGGATAAAACCTTCTCTTGCTTTGCCGAACAAATCAAGGGCGATTATAAGGACATCGGCGGGGAAATGCTGGGCAGATTGCAACGCATCGTCGGCGAGTATAAAAAGAACCCCGAGGACGGCGGATATACCAGTTTCCTGTTTGCGCGCGGTGTAGACCGTATCGGCAAAAAAGTGGGCGAAGAAGCGGTGGAATTCGTTATCGCGTCCAAAAACCCCGAAAAGGAAGGGGTTGTCAACGAAGCGGCGGATTTGCTTTATCACGTAATGGTGCTGTTGAGTGCGCGCGGCGTAAAGCTTTCCGAAGTATGCGCGGAGCTTTGCAAGCGTAATAGATAATCATACATACGAATAAAACGGCTCGGACCAAGCGGTCCGAGCCGTTTTAGCTTTTGCCAAAACGTTTCAAAAAAAACGCAAAACCGACAAAATCCGCCCTTAAAAGTATGCTATGATTTTCTATGCTGAATTTTACGGCAAAATTTTTTGGCGGAGCGGATTGGATATGGCACGGAAAATCGTCGTGACAAGCGGAAAGGGCGGCGTGGGGAAAACCACGGTAGCGGCTTTTTTATCCGCTCAACTTGCCAAAAGAGGGCAACGGGTAATACTTTGCGACGCCGATTTCGGCTTGAATAATATCGACGTGGTAACGGGTGTGGAGAACCTCGTAACCTACGACGTGGTGGACGTTATCGAGGGCAGATGCCGCGCGAAGCAGGCGCTCGTCCGCCACCCCGATTTGGCGAATTTATACATACTCACGAGCAGTCATTCCGCCCCCGAACGGTACGTTTCCCCGCAGGCGTTACGGCTTGTGATAGACTCGCTTGCCCCGCAATTCGATTTCGTGCTGATAGATTGCCCTGCGGGGATAGACGACGGGTTTCACCGCGCCGTGGCTTGTGCGGAAGAAGCAATCGTCGTAACCACTCCGCACGTGTCCGCAATCCGCGACGCCGATAAGGTAATAACGCTTTTGAAAAGTTACGAATTTGAAAACGTTTCCGTTGTGGTGAACAAGCTTCGAGGGGATTTGCTGGTAACGGGAGAAAGTCTTACGCCGCCTGAAATTTCCGAACTTTTACGCAGTCGGCTTTTGGGCGTATTACCCGAGGAATACGGTATTTTCGGCGGAGTCGTTTCCGATATCCACCCTGCCTTTAAAATGCTGGCAAGCAACCTGCTGTCAGGCAAGCGCAAGCTGTACGACGTAACGAGGAAGTATTCGGGGTTGATAGGCGGGTTACGCCGATTTTTGAAAAAGAACCTGTAAGGAGTTGGGTATGAAAACGAGAGAATTTCAAAGAATAAACAACGTGATACAAGCGGATAAATCGGTTATGAGCGAGGGCTGTAAGGCACTTGTGTTGCAGGACTTTTCGGAAAAATTCAACGAATATTTCGACCTCGTGGGATTGCCCCGCATGGAGCTTTCCTGTAAAAACGGCACGTATTTCGTAACGGTGGCGTTCGAGGCGGAACGCATTAAAAAATTCAACGTATTAAAATAGGAGAAAACAATGAAAAGAACCTTTGATATCGTTACCGATTCGGGCTGTGATATGCCCGAGGAGTACCTGCAAAAACACAAAATCAAGCTCGTACGGTTGGGCTTTACGATGAATAATATCAACTACGAGGGGGAAGAGGGGGAGCGCATTTCCGAAAAGGATTTTTACGAACGGCTCCGCCACGGCGCGATGCCGACCACGTATCAAGTAACCGCGGAAACGGCGAAAAAGTATATCCGCGAAAGTCTTGAAAACGAACGCGACGTGCTCGTAATAGCCTTTTCGTCGGCACTTTCGGGCACGGCGGGGAGTTTTTTCGTCGCCGCGCGCGAGCTCACTAAACGGTATAAACAGCGTAATATCCGCGTGGTGGATTCGTTGTGCGCGTCGATGGGCGAGGGATTGCTTCTCGACTACGCCGTTAAAAAGGCGGAAGAGGGCGCGAGCTTGGAAGAAACGGCGGAATATATCGAGGAATTAAAAGGGAAGATATGCCACCATTTTACCGTGGATAATTTATTCCATTTGAAGCGGGGCGGGCGGGTTACCGCCACGACGGCAATCGTGGGGAGTATCTTGAAAATAAAGCCGATTTTGCGTGTGGACAACGGGGGCAGATTGGAAACGGTAGGCAAAGCGATGGGCAGGAAAAAGGCGTTGAAAACGCTGGTTGAACGGTTTTTTGAGGTTAAGGATATGGACGAAACCGACCCCGTTTTTATCAGTCATGGCGACTGCATAGAGGACGTGAAATACGTGGCGTCGCTGATACGCGAAAAGCTACCAAAAGTGCGGATAGAAACCCATTACGTAGGCTCTGTGATAGGCACGCATTCGGGCGCGGGCACGCTCGCAATCTTCCACAAAGGCTTGCATAGATAAAAAGAAAAAACGCGTCGGCGGTACGGCGCGTTTTTTCTTTTCAAAAAATCCTTGACAAATATACCAAAAGGTGGTAGAATGAAAATGCGACATAATTTAATATAAATGAATTCAAAAGAGTATACTTCTTTGGTAGAAGTGTATCTTTTCGCGTTACAAAATTCTTTTGGATTTGTTTATGTAATAAATTGTGTCGCAGCAAGGCGAAAGAGGCTTTTACAGATGCCGTTTCGTTTTTGCGAGCGGCATTTTATTTTGCCGTAAAAATATTTTACGGGAGGTTTTCTTATGAAGAAAACGAAGAAACTTTTATTAACAATGCTGTCGTTATTGACAGTGGGTGCGTGTGCATTGGGCGTTGCAGGGTGTAATAGTCTGTTGAACGGAAGTGGACCGAGTGGCAGTGAAACAACAAGTGGAAACAAGGAAGAAAACGTCCAAGTGAGCAACGGCGAATGGGACAAATATCTTACGTACGAATTAAACGAAGATAAACAGTCGTATACGGTAAGGATTTTTGACTATGAAGAGATAAGTAATTATGAAGAAGAAGAGAAATTCCGTGAAGCGTATGAGGATATAATATCTATTACGGAAAAATTGGTTATCCCTGCAACTTATAACAATTTACCCGTAACGGTAATTGGGGATTTCGCATTTATTTGCTGTTCTTTTGAAGATGTCGTTATTCCTGATTCCGTTGAGATAATTTCTAAAAATGCATTTGGTCTTTGCTATGGGTTAGAGGAAGTGAATATACCCGACAGCGTAACGAGTATTGAGAATAATACGTTCTATGCTTGCAGTGGTTTAACAAGTATCATAATACCTGACAGTGTAACGAGCATTGGGAGTGGTGTGTTCGGTGGTTGTGAAAGTTTAACAAGTATCACGATACCCGACAGTGTAACGAGAATTGGAGATTGGGCGTTCGATGGTTGCGATAGTTTAACGAGTATCACGATACCCGACAGTGTAACGAGTATTGGGGATTGGGCGTTTAATGATTGCAGTAGTTTAACAAGCATAACGCTACCCGACAGTATAACGAACATTGGGAATAGTGCGTTTGCTGATTGCAGTAGTTTAACAAGTGTAACGATACCTGCACTTGCAATACCTTATATTTCTAAAATAAATTTACAAACGGTTGTAATCACTTCGGGCAAGAGTATTGGGGATTGGGCGTTCTATGATTGCGATAGTTTAACAAGTATCACGATACCCGACAGTGTAACGAGTATTGGGTATAGTGCGTTTGAAAATACGGGCTATTATAACGATGAAAACAATTGGGAAAACGGCGTGCTGTATTTAGACGGTTGGCTATTGGCAGTAAAGGATAATATTGTCAACGGGGAATATACGATAAAAGCGGGTACGAAAGGGTTTGCAGATAATGCGTTCGATAGTTGTACTTATTTAACGGGTGTTATTATTCCCGACAGTGTAACGAGCATTGCGTGGAGTGCGTTCGCTTATTGCGATAATTTAACAAGTATCACGATACCCGACAGTGTAACGAGTATTGGGGATGAGGCGTTCTATGGTTGCGATAGTTTAACGAGTATCACGATACCCGACGGTGTAACGAGTATTGGGGATTATGCGTTCTTTGATTGTATCGAGTTGACGAGTATCACGATACCCGACAGTGTAACGAGTATTGGGGATGAGGCGTTCTATGGTTGTGAAAGTTTAACAAGTGCAACGATACCCGCACTTGCAATACCTTATATTTCTAAAATAAATTTACAAACGTTTGTAATCACTTCGGGCAAGAGTATTGGGGATGGAGCGTTCGAGGATTGCGAAAGTTTAACAAGTATCACGATACCCGACAGTGTAACAAGTATTGGGTATAGTGCGTTCTATGGTTGTGAAAGTTTAACAAGTATCATAATACCTGACAGTGTAACGAGCATTGGGAGTGGTGTGTTCGGTGGTTGTGAAAGTTTAACAAGTATCACGATACCCGACAGTGTAACGAGTATTGAGAATAATACGTTCTATGATTGCAGTGGTTTAACAAGTATCACGATACCCGACAGTGTGACGAGTATTGGGGTAAATGCGTTCTACAATTGCAAAAGATTGGCAAGTATCACAATACCCGACAGTGTAACGAGCATTGGGAATAGGGCCTTTTATGATTGTGAAAGTTTGGCGAACATTACTTTCAACGGCACGATTGCACAATGGAACGCAATTGAAAAAGGCGAGGATATTTCTGTAATGGAGGTCATTTGTTCGGATTGCACGATAATAGATGGCGAGATAGACACACATAGTGTATGGGATGAGTATCTTGTTTATGAATTGAATGAGGATGAACAATCTTTAACGGTAAGGATTTTCGACTATGAAGATATAAGCGATTATAAAGATGAAGAGGAATTTCGTGAAGTGTATGAGGAAATAGTATCTATCACGGACAAATTGGTTATTCCTGCAACTTATGAGAATTTACCTGTAACGGTAATTGGGGAATGCGCGTTTG